>DAHXLG010000009.1 GCA_027371775.1 bacterium | reverse complement strand
GCAAAAAAACATGATACAGTGTTTGTTTTTGATAAACTGCGTATTGCAGAAATTCGTGAGTTAATTGAAGGTTTTATGAAAAAATATAAGCAACGTTACGATTTTGAGTTTGATTTTGAACAGTCTAAGTTTGTGAAAGCGAATGTTAAAAATCTTCAAGAGCTTGTTGTTTGTAGTTTGCTTAAAAGTGCTCGTTTGGAAATTGGCTTGTGGAGTCAATTTTTAAATCAAGAGGAAGAAAGTTGGTATAGGAAAATGAAAGAAGGTACTCTGCTTCTTGAAGGTTTGAAATCTGGCATCATGCCTGTAATGCAGTATATGTTGCGAGCAGGATTTGATAGCTCAAACGCTGGTATTGCGCGTGCAGGTGTGCTCAATTTTATTGCAGCTTCTATTAAAGATGGAGCTAAAGTTTATGAACATAGTCAATTATGGAAAAAACTGATCTAACAGAAATTTTTGCTATTTTGTTAACGTGAGCAAAGCGCAGAATGGTTGTTTTTTATTTTGTTTCATTTTAGATCTCTATAAAGTTCTATTGTCATACTATAAGCCAAAGCCAATTATAATGATATTGCAAATTGTATGCTTCATGTTGAGTATAGTTTTAATAAATTTAGTATTCAAAATTGATCGATTTTTAATATGTGTTTTTTGTTTATTAGCGTCTATTTATTACCGTTTTATGAATATTTTTGTTAAACGAAACTTGACAGGTGTTAAAAAAGGTGCTACTATAAGATTGTAATTATTGGGGGAGAAAAATAATTATGACAAATTTTAAACTAAGTAATAATTCTTGTAATGCTACAAAGCGTAGTGCGTATTTGCGAGGCTGTTCTTGTGATTGCTTCAATTGTGGATATGAGGCGATTGGCTACTGTGAGACCTAGTTCATAATTTCATTTTAAAAATGTATCACAATATATTACACAAAGTGAGTGAAAAGTATAAGTAATTTTCAAAGTTTTGGGTTTTTATATTAGGTTAATGGGGGGGTATAGAAGTAAAAATATAATTGGTGGTAAGCATAAAATAATATGACGATCTACCGATTTTGATTGAGTAATTGATGTGTTTGAGAAAACTATTAGTACATTTAAATGTGAGTTGTCCATAAACGAATGTGCATTGGGTATAGCAAATGTGAGTGGGTTATAGCGAATGTGCATTTGGAGTAACGAATGTGAGTGGGTTATAGCGAATTTGCATTGGGTGAACTAATATGAGTTGTTCACAATATTGGGTATCAAAATTATGCATTATAAAAATTCAATCAGGATTGTGCTTTATCCAGTTAGAAATATCTTCTATAGTAAATTTGAAGTGTGAGAGCAAATGAGACAATTTGGCAGAGGCTCCAAACGATCTAATATTAAATATTTTTGCCTTATTGAAGAGGTAATTCCAACACATACCGCTGCTTGCTTCAATGATATGTATGCTACCATGTATTTCCTTTTTTTCAAAAAATGGCATACTAATCACGGTTTTTTCAAATTTTTTACCAATCTGCAGCGCAAGGCTCGTTTCTGAGCCACAAGCAATAATATATCCATTAGGGTTATTATGTGCTTTTTTTAATCTTTCATATAACTTCATATCATTTTGTTTTTGAGAATCATCTTCATACATATGATTTGTATTTGTTGCATTGTTTTTTTGGTTTGCTTGCTCTTGTCTATTAAACTGTAATGATGTTTCTTTTTGATCAATATTCATTTCTAAATCTAGAGAGCCTAATTCTGAAGAGTTCGTTTGATTTGTTATGATGCATTTTGCACAAATATGTTTGTTGTTATTTTGGTTATGTGTATGGCTATCTCTTTCAGTGTTAATTTCATCTGGATGAGAAATTAAATCATTTTCATTTATAAATGTGTTGTTATTTTGGTTACGCGTATAGGTATCTTTTTCAATATTTATTTCATCTGGATGCCAAATTAAATCACTTTCAGTTATAAATGTGTTGTGTAGGTTAGGAAGGTTTTGTCTTGTAAGTACTAACACTGCTGGCTTTGTTTCCGCATTAGTGTGCCAAGTGGCGTTTATATCAAATTGTTTATGTGAATTGCTCGTGGCTGCTTTTAGAATGCACTCATAACAATAAAATGTTTCAAACCCATCTGCAGGGCGTGCTACTACTAAATTTGGCATGCAGCGCAGTGAGTCTAAGTGTTCAATTGGCTGATGTGTTGGTCCATCTTCTCCAATTGCGATTGAATCATGCGTGGCTATTAGAATCATTGGTATGTTCATTAATGCAGCAAGTCTAATTGCAGGACGAGCATAGTCAGAAAAGACCAGAAATGTGCTTGCAAAAGCTTGCATCTGGCTGTGCATAGAAATGCCGCCGACAATAGATACCATTGCATTTTCACGTATTCCGCATGGAAGTAAATTGCCAGAGAAATCCTGTGCTGTGATTATTTTGCCAGATTTTGGTTTAGTTCCGCATGATGTTGATAAGTCAGCTGATGCGATTATTATGTTGTCATTATCCTTTATCAACTGTTCTAATATATTTTGTGAGTGTTCGCGAGTAGCTAAACTCTCAGATAATTGTTTTTCAATGTTTTCATTTCTTTCAAGTTTGATTGTTTTTGCAAAATCTTCATTTTTATAATGTTTTTTCCATTCAATGGCCTTTTTCCGTGCGTTTTCACGTATGTTTACAAACTCTTTAAGGAAAATATCTTCTTGGCATGATATTACTTCATTTAGAGCTTTAAAATTTTCTGATCCAAGTGGGGAGCCATGCGCTTTACTTGTGTTGGCTAATTTTGAATGTTTTCCTATGATCGTTTTGCATGCTATCAAAGTTGGTTTTTGTGAGTTTTTTGCCTTGGCAATTGTGGCTTGTACTGCGTTTATATCGTGTCCATCTACTTCTACGTAATTCCAATTTTGAGAAGTAAATCGATTTTTCATATCTTCGTTGCGACTGATATTTGTTGGTCCATCTATTGTAATTGAGTTATCATCCCAGAGTGCGATTATTTTGTTTAATTGATATTGTCCTGCAATTGCTGCTGCTTCGTATGAAACTCCTTCCATTAAATCGCCATCAGAGCAGATTATGAATGTATGATGATCAATTGCTTTGTTGCGTGCGTTCATTAATCTTTCGCCAAGTGCTATGCCGATTGCCCATGCAAAGCCCATGCCTAGCGGACCTGTTGTTAGCTCTATTCCTTTGCTATATTCAAGGTGGCCTGGAGTGTTGCTGTTTAATTGTCTGAAGTTGTCTAGATCCTGACGTGTTCTAAGGCCCATTCCGTATAAAACGCTGTACCAAAGTGCACAACCATGCCCTGCAGAAAAAATTATGCGATCTCGATTGACCCATTGAGGATCAGAATAATCATAGCTGATTTCGTACATAAGAGCAGTTACTACATCGGCAAAGCCTAATGGCAACCCCGGATGCCCAGAGCCTGCTTTTTCGATCATCTGGCATGCAAGCACGCGCATTGTATTTGCAACTATTTGTTTCATGTTTTTTCCAATAAGTTTATTTTGCTACTTTTTTATAATGACAGCAATATTGCAAATGTTTGCTTTGATAACGTACGTATGGATTTATATTTAGAAGCAGATATGAGTAGAGAATTATCATACAAGCTTCTTTTTCGATACTTATTGTAAGTTTTTTGAGTGGGCATATCTCCTTATAAAGTCAAGAAGATAGTTTTAGATATTTAATAGTATGATTTCTTATTGAGTGATTATTGTTTGTTTTTTATTCTGTATAAATTATAATAGAAGTATCAGTTTATGTTGTATTTTTAGCAATAAATATGATGTATTTGTTTATTGAGTTATTGGTTTATTGAGTTATTGTTTTTGTTTTATATTGGCCAATTATAGGCTAGAAAAGTTTTATTTATTTGTGATCTTGTTTTTAACGTGCTGTTGTTGGATGGTGATTTAAGTGTACTTTATATACAATTTATAGGTGCAGTATGAAGATTATTTGAAGTTATTGAATGAAGCTGATAGCCAGGAATCAATATTGATAACCAGACATGATGCTTGTGTAACGCTTGGTAAAAACTCTTCATCAAACGAAATTTTGCAATTGTTAGATGTGCCAGTGTATCAGTCTAATAGAGGAGGGGGGGCGACTTATCATGATCAAGGTCAGCTTGTCCTATATCCTAGAATTGATTTGAAAAAACGCGGGTTAACGATTACAGATTATATTGATTTGTTAGAGCAATGGGGTAGCGCAGCTCTTTTGAAAGTTGGGGTAAAGGCGATTAGGAAATCGCAACCAGGGTTGTGGATCAAAAATATTTCAGATGCTGTGCAATTTGAGAGTAATGAGCATTTGCAAAGCTTTCGTGATGATTTGAAAGCGAATTCTAGACTTGCTAAAATTGATCAAGATATGTTTTGTGAAAAACAACGCACTGCTTTTATAGAGAAAGCGCAAAAGAGTAGCCTGACAGATAGTGCTATGATAGAAAAATTAGGAACCCAGAAATTAAGTATAAACGAAATAGAGCAAAACAAGTTAGAAGATGAAGCGCAAGTATTAATTAAGCACAAAAATTCATTAAGTTCATTTGATAGTTTAGAATGCAAAGATTTTTCTGAAAATTTAGATGTTTTTTGTGAAAAAACGATATGTAAAAAAGTTGCATTTATTGGCTTGGCTGTGCGTAATGGTTTTACAGAACATGGCATTTCATTCAATTTACGTGATTGTAACCTATCAAATTTCGCCAAGATAATTCCATGCAATAGCTTTGAGAAAATCGGTAAAATTGATACGGAGTTTGAGCTCTTAAAAGACGCGCTTATTGATACTAATCCATTTCATATTGTGCCAAATATTCTTTGATCCAGTTTGAATTGAAGTTTTTGAAAGATAATATATTTTTATTTATTACTTTATGTTGTATTTATACTATAAATATGATTTGTAAAATATTTTTAATAATTGAAAAATTTATGTGGTTGTAACCTATCAAATTTCGCTAAAATAATTCCATGCAATAGCTTTGAGAAAATCGGTAAAATACAGAGTTTGAAGTCTTCAATTAGACTTGCGTAATTCAACTCTCAAAGATCAGCCTTTGGGCAACATTTCAGCACACTCTTTAGCTTTTGCGAAATTAGAAAAAATTCCTACCATGTTGTATTTTACTGTATTTTCTATTGTTTGTATTTTAGTGCTTTTGATAAAGTTTTACCTGTTTGCTGATTAGCGTCATTACCAATTTCTACTCTACTTTTTGTTGTTACATTAATTTTTAATGTGTTTAGCCATGAGGTTTGCGTTTGGCACGAAGACTCTAATGCTAAAAATGTTGTTTTTCATTTTAAATTTTTTTTTAATAGCTTTTCTGGATTTTATATTCCCTGGCTTAATAGGGTTATCCATGAAAATATTAGCTCATATTTATTGCATTTTATTGCAATTGTTGGTTGAGTTGTTTTTGGAGCAACTGCGCAATTGAAGCCGATTCCAATGCATAGTACTGTATTGCGCTGTTTATCTTCTATTTTAGAAACCAAAATACCTGCACATTTTTTGTACATATATAATATATCATTTGGTTCTTTGAGTGTGGTTGTTTTTCCAGTTAGTTTCATGATTGCATTTTGCATGATTTGTGCGCATAAAATTGCTTCGTTTGATCTGTTATGTTTTTGCTGTATTGATTCATGCTTGTATAGCAACGAATTAAAGTCTGCTTCAAGAATACAGAAAGTTGCAAAAAGGTTGCCAGATGGACTTTTCCATTCGCGCTGGTTAGTTCCATATCCTTGTGTTTGAACGTCTGCTGTTATCAAAAGTGGTTTTTTTAGAACTTCATTTGAAACTGTTTCTATTGCCATTGTTTGGGTTGAAGGAGTTTGTTTAAAGTGTTTCCATATAAGTTTATGGCTAGGCAGTTCTTTCAATATATACTTTTTCGAGCGTATATTTTGCATGATAATCATAATATATTCAACAGACTAATTTTACTAGCAGGCTGGTTTTGATTGATTTGTTTTAGTGTAAGTTGATTTCTGCTAAGAAATTTAGTAGTATCAAAGATGAGGAGAAGCGTGTGGTAGTATTTGTACGTGATAATCACATTGAGCAAGCTAACAAAATTTTGAAAAGAAAGATGCAGCGCGCTGGCGTGTATAAGGAAATGCGTTTTAGAAAGCATTATGAAAAGCCTTCTGAAATTAACGTTCGCAAGAATGCAGAAAAGAAAAAGAAGATTTTGAAGTTTTTGAAGAAAAGAATGGAAAGAGAGGGTTTTTAATTTATTTTTTTTCTTTTTGTCTGCCCTTTTAAGGTTCTGTTTTTTTTGTTTAAATCTTTCGATGGCATGGCTAATTTTATAGCTCTTTTAAGCTTGAGCTATTGTAGGCTTAAATTTTATATATATATATTAGGTTTATATTAGGATTTTTTAGATATATTTCAGATCAGTTTTGCCTGAATTTGAGAAAATAATCTAAGTTCATAAAAAGAAAGTATAATTAATTTTTTTAAACTAATATTTGTGTTATTAAATTTTGGTTTAAGTTGTTTTTGTATATTGTTTTTGTATATATCTTTTCTAGTGTCAGGGTTGCAAGTGTTTTTGGCTAGATTCTGGGTGTTTTAGTATCAAGTTTAGCTTAGATATGTTTTCGCTTGCTTACAAAAAGTTTGTGTTGAGCGTTGATATTGGCTATTTGGTTTAGCTTAGTTTTTTTTGATTTGTGTGGAATGAGTGAATCATTAGGTTGATTTTAATATGCGAATGGTGATCATGAGATAATTTTTGTGAACTGTAGTTGCTTTGAAAGTTTTTGCGCTAAATTGCTTGATTTTAAAGGTATATGTTAGGCTTGTTAGAAGTTTTTAGCTTTTATTGGAATGCGCGTGTTAACGCCGATTTGGATATTGTAGATGTTTGGTAGGCTTGTATTAAGGTAGTTCAATTTCTTTGCTTTGTATAGCTTTAAAAATGTCAGCGATAAAAAAAGTTGGATACAAAATTAAGTGCAGCGCAGAAAGAAGTTGCAGAACATGATTTTGATGTTAAATTAGGAGTGTTTTTGATTGTTTTAGAAGTGTATTTTTAGCTGGAAGCCCACCGCAATGGGATGGGTTTTACGGAAATTTTGGAATTGAGATATTTTAGGAGATATTTTCAATTAGAGAGATATCAATTTTTTGTTTTTGCACAAAGAAAATTATTTAGATGATTTGAAAAAAGAAAAATCGAAATATCAATGAAAGATAGTTATTTTGAATGAGTTTGTTAACAGAAACTATTTTAAATATTCTTGCGTTTAATTTCATTAAATCGATTAAGTATCGAAAATCTGGAGAAAATATTGGTCTTGCCAATTTGAATATTTCTTTAAAGCGTCTTGGTTTGCAGGTTTCTATATTGGATACGAGTGTAGTGTAAAAGCATGTTTTGGTGTTGATATTGTTTTAGAAGAGTCTAAATTAGATATTGTTACAACTTATCTTCAAGCAAAATATATATATGATATTGCAAATGGTTTTGGAATTTATCGATTTTTTGGTTAAACAAAGTGCACGGTATGTTTTTGATGTGTTTTTAAGTTTTAAAGAGCAGTCTGCTGTTCATGTGCGCTTTTGAGATATAATTTTGGATATATAAGAAGTAATAAGTAACGGATTACTAGTTTGCTTTTTGTTTTGGTTGAATTTAATTGATTTTTTTGGTTAACAAAGCGCTTGGATTTGTCTGATATGTTTTTGAGTTTGAAGAAGGCTGTTTATGTGTGTTTTGGAGCTTTCACGAGTAATGTTTGCATAATCTAAATTGCTGTGTTTGACAATATTTTCCTGGCGTACTAAAATTTTTCCATGTTGTTAAAATTTATTTTGGCCTCTTTTGTGGTTGTTTCTTCTCGTGCTGTTGAATATAAAATTGGCTCAAAGGTTTTTGTTCGGCCAGAAGATGTTGAAAAAATATACGCTAAACTAGGCGCTCAAGGATTTTCTCGCGAAATGATTAAGAATCGTATGATTTATACAAGGTCTGTTGTGCGCGCTCTGCAGCTAGCTAAGCAGATACCTGAGATTATCAAGCATAATACTAATTTAGTTGGTTATGAATCAGATGAGGCATTGTTGCTTCATTATATAAGGATTTTGAATGAGCATTTTGAGGTGACTCAAAAAGAAAAGGATAGATTGCGTGATTTATATGCGCAAATTAAAGTCCCTAAGCTCTATTTTTTGCGAGAATTGGTCGTTAACTCTGTGGATGAAAAGATTTTGGATGGATATAAAAATATTATTGCTTCTAGCGATAATAAGTTGAAGGAGTTTGCTTTGTTAGCTCGCAAGCATTCAATTGCAAAAAGCGCAAAGGTAGGTGGAAAAATTGGTCTTTATAATCCAATTTATGATTCTGATATGGCTAAAATTCTAGAAAATGCTAAGGCTGGAGATGTATTTGTGCAAACGGCCTCTCAAGAAGGTGAAAAATGCTCTGTGTTATATTTTGTTGAATCTGTTGTCTCTTACAATGTCCCATCTGATGAGGCTCTTGTTAAGGAAGTGAAGGCAGAGAAAGTGGCAATGCATATTGCAGTTTTGTTGGAACGTTTTCCTGTTGAAGTTGTTGAAATTTCTTAATTTTAATCTTTTTTAGATTTTTTTATATTTTATTTTTTTTGATTGTTTTAGCTCAGAATTTTCATGTGTTTGATTATATTATTTATTTGTTTGGCTGATTGTGTTCATTTTGAAAACGATGCAAAAATGCAACCGAAGCATTGAATGTCAAAAAAATAGTGATAATTTTAAGTTCTGACTATTGCAAGTTGTTTATTTTTTAACTAAGATAAGATCATAAACCAGTTGGTTTTTAGGAAAGGAATAATGAATATGAAATTGAAATTAGCTATATTGAGCGCTTTCGTATTGCAAGGTGCACAAGCTGCTCCGTCCATTAACTTGAGAGTTTTTGGAGGAATGTCGAACGCATCAGTTAAAGTAGAGCACGATTATGGTGCTGCGCCTGTTGCAAAAACTGAAGAAAAGAAAGAGGAAAAACCTCAAGCAGCTTCAGCAGGACCTGAAAGCAAGAAAGAGGAAAAAGCTGAAGTTAAACCAGCAAACTCTGATAAAGAGAAAGAAGAGAAATCTGATTCTGCTTGGAGCGGAATGGGTGGTATTGCATTGGATCTAGTAGTGCAAAAGGAAGCTTTCTTTTTTGGTTTGACAGGTGGAATGCAATATATTGCTGCACAGCCAAGTGTTAGCGGTAAGTTCAATGTTGTAAATCCTGCTTTGGTAGCTTTAAAAGGTTATGATGCTGCAATTAAGATGACTGATGGTGATGACAAAAATAAAGCAATAATTGAAGCTGGCGCAGGCGTTATAATGGCATCTTCTAAAAAGGAAGAATTTGGAAGAGCCACTGATGATGCAGAAAAGGCTGGAGTAATTGCTAGATTCCTTTCAGAAGAGTGTCATGATGAAGCCAACGGTGTTTTAGATAAGCTTGCTAAGGATACAAAAGATGAGGAATGGTCTGTTAGTGCAGAACATGGTCCAATGTTCCATTTTGGTCTTTGTAGTGGTATGAATTTCACAGATAAGCTTTCTGCTGCTTTTACAATTGCTCCTGCTTTCAGAAATTTCAAGTATGAAATCAAGCATAATGAAGCAAAAACTATTTCAGAAACGGGTCTTGAAGTTGGTGTATTAGGTGCTCTTAGAGTAGCTTATAAGCTAACAGATATGTTCAGCGTATTTGGTGAAATTGGTTATGCATTATTCTTCTCAGAAGGCAAGCCAGCAGGTAAATCCGATGCAAAGAAATCTGATAAGAAAGCTGATGCAAAGAAGGAAAACAAAGAGACTGAACAACAGGAAAAGAAAGATGTTGAAGCTAAGGAAAGCGCAGAAGAAGCTTCCAAGGCAGCAGTTGCTCATAAAGTTAAGACACATGTTCCTGGTAATGTGTTCTTCGTTACAGGAGGTGTTTCTGTTAAGTTGATGTAATTCAATCTAACGAGCGTCTTTGAAGGTCTGAGCTTTCAAAGATTATGAGAAACCGTGTTTGCATTATATGCAATTGTGAGTTTGACTAGCTTGAGTGAAAACTTAAGCTGGTTTTTTTTATTTTTTATCAATAAAGTACATTTTTAGAATATATGTTAATAGCTCATGTTAAATTGATGGATATTTTTGTTTATTGATTTACTTGATTTAAAGCAGAGTTTTGTTGTTTTAGTTATAAAATAGTCTCTGTGTTATTGTAGTTATAGTTAAGGCAAAGTTCTGTTGTAGTTATAAAGAGCTGTTGCAGTTATAATCAAAGAATTGAAGAAAATAATATAGATTATAGATAATGTAGCACATAGAGGATAAGTATTGCAGTAATTATTTATATCTAAGTTAGTTATTGTTTTGCAAATGTATTGTTTTGGCAATTTAATAAGCAGAGTTTAATAATTTCATAACTAGTGTTTAATAATGTACAAATTTACAAACTAATTTGTATATAATGGTTGAAAAAGAATAACTTCTGTCTGTTATCACAATGATAATACTGCTTGAATTGTGTTTTTAAAAGAAATTTAATTTAATTGGCAATATAATGTTTAGTATGAAAGCTTTTTGCAAATTGTTCTTACAAAGATTGAGCATTAAGCGATTTAGTTTCATGATATCATTCGTGAAGTTTAGCTCATTTTTATCATTAATGAATATAATTTGCTTTAAACGTTGTTTTGTGTATAAGAAATTTATAAGAGCATTTTTACTAGTCTTTTCATTATCGTCTGTTGCAATTCCTGTTCATTTTAAGATTGCTGGTTTTGGTGGATGGATGTTGAAAGATGAAGTAGAGCTAAATGACCCGTTTATTGAGTTGTGGGTTCCTCCTGAGCCTGAGGATAAGAAGCCAAAACAGACCAATGTCTTAGCCTCAGCAGTTGAGACAAAGGCTTCTAGTAGCGCGCAAGCTCAGTCTGGTATTAGTGTTGAGCAACAACAGCAATCACAAGGAGATTCAGATGATGGGTCTCCAGATCATGGAAAGCTCAGAAAATATGAAGATCATGGTAAGCTTATAGGCGCATTTTTAGAAGCTGAAATTAGAAGCAATAGTGTAATTATTGGTATCAATTTTGGTGGATTGTATTCCAATTCCAAGCCAAAGTTTTATAAACAAATGAAGGTTATGACTTGTCAGGATAAGATTGATAAGCTTGAAGAACGATACGAAGAGACAAATATAGAGTTAGATAATGCCCAAGGAGATGATGAAAAAGTTTTGAAAGATGAGCAGAAATTACTAAATAACGAAAAAAATAAGCAAGAGGATATTCAAAAACGTCTTAAGGAAGCCAAAGTTAATGAGGATGATATAATTTTGCATAATTCCAGCGTTGTTAATCCTGGACCAATATTTTTTGTAGGACCATATATTGGATATTATATAAGTGATTCTTTTAGTGTTTCTTTTGCATTAAATGTAGCTATTAAAGATACAAAAATTGATGTGATTCGTGATGTAAGGGTAGATCCGCTTGAAATTATTGCTGCGCAAGAGATTCAGAAAAAAAAATATGAAAAAAAACAAGAAGAATCTAGTCAAGATAAGAATCATGTAGATGTTTTAAAATTAGATCCTGCTCATACAATTAATACTATCAAAAAAACAGAAAACTTGGGGTGGTCGATTGGTGTTATGCCTTCGATAAAAATTGGATGGAATTTAACAGATAGTGTGCAAGTATGGTTACTTGCGTCTGGTGTTTGGTTCTTTGATGAACTAATGGGTAAGTTGGAAGATAAAGAGAAACAAGCTGAGGATAAGGGTAAACCGAAAGATCCAAAGGAGGCTAAAAAAATTCCAAAAGAGCGAGAGAGAAAACCAGTTGTGTTTGATGGTCGAAATGGCAAGAAATTCTTTGTAGCAATCGGTTTAAGCATTAGAATTATGTGATTAATTTTTATTGCAAAAATTTGTTTTCATTGTATTGTTTGTTTTTTGATTTTTATTTATAAGCTGATTATTTGAGTTATGTCAAAATGTTTTAAGATATGCGATTGTACGTGCGCAAGATATTGCATCTAAATTGGGTAAAAGTGGAGTATTGTTTTCAGTGTCTGGTCCGTTTCATTCGCCATACTTGTTTTTTTATAAACAATACTCGAAAGAATGATGGATTTGGATATGCAGTGTACCAAAGCTCAAGGAACAACATAAAGTACTATGAGTTATAAAGTAATGTTGCAAGTACATTATAAAAAATTACAAGCAGTTTCTTTCATTATTCAATAATTACCTGATTCAATAAGGAACTAATTTACCAAAAACCTGATTCATCAAACTTGAGTAACTAAAGGATATTCGGCAAGAATAAAAACAATTCCATATTTTCATCATTGAAGTCAATGCGTATATTGATATGAATTTTTCTATTAATCTTTATGTTTTTAGTTGGCATGATCTTTTGCATGAAAAAATTAAGTTTGTTTTTTGTTGCTAATTGCTAATAGTTGCTGTTTTTCTGTTTTATATTCGTACATTAAACTAATGAGTTATTTAATTCTGCTAGGTATTGATTGATTTTTATAATTAATTGCTTTTTTAGATCATCTGTGAGTTTAAATGTATAATTAATTACATGTATAATTAATACTAAATTTAGAAAATACATCAATACATCAATTTGAACAGTGAGACAAATTTATATGTTATGTTAATTATTTTTTCTATTTATAAGTTAATAGGTTTTGTTTATTTTAGCTTAATGCGTTTGTCCAGATTTTGATGCATTATGTATTACCTTTAGTATAAGAAAAATTTTGCACATGCTTATATTTAGCAGATTAATATTTGGTATTTTTATTTTTAAAAGCATTGGCACAAAACTGCAGAAAAAGATATACTAATTTCTAAGGAAAGATGCCAGAGCGGTTGAATGGGGCAGTCTCGAAAACTGTTATGCACTAAAATGCATCGAGGGTTCGAATCCCTCTCTTTCCGCCATAACTTCGTTATAAGCAGTTGCGTTGCTTGGGCTCCTTTCGGCCATAACTTCGTTACGTCCAGTTGCGTCGCTTGGGCTCCTTTCGGCCATAACTTCGTTACGTCCAGTTGCGTCGCTTGGGCTCCTTTCGGCCATAACTTCGTTACGTCCAGTTGCGTCGCTTGCGCTCCTTTCGGCCATAACTTTGTTATAAGCAGTTGCGTCGCTTGCGCTTCCTATCTGTCATAACTCTTATATCTCTACTTTTGAATTTTTGTGCTCTGAAGTTTACAGAATTAACGCGAATAAATAAATGGTATTCTCCTTTTTTTAGCTTCAATTTATAAGAGACGAAAATTTGTTGTCCTATCTTACAAAGTTATAAATTAGCGTTTGTAAAAATTTGTTATTAATACTACAATGTGTTTGTTTATCATCATTTGCGCTAATTACAATATTCATCTAAAATATTCGTATGGAACTTACATTAAGAGATGCTTTAAGAGATGCTATGGCTGAGGAAATGCTTCGTGATAAATCTGTGTTTTTGATGGGAGAGGATGTGTCTCAATATGAAGGAGCTTATAAGGTTACGCGTAATTTACTCAAAGAATTTGGACCAAAGCGCGTAATTGATACTCCAATTTCTGAGCACGGATTTGCTGGAGTGGCTGTTGGAGCTGCTTTTATGGGCCTTAGGCCAATTGTTGAATTTATGACATTCAATTTTGCTATGCAAGCTATTGATCATATTGTAAACTCTGCTGCTAAGACTTTGTATATGTCGGGCGGACAAATTACTTGTCCTATAGTGTTTCGTGGACCAAACGGAGCTGCCGCGCGTGTTGGAGCTCAGCATTCTCAATGTTTTGCTTCTTGGTATGCGCATTGTCCTGGTCTTAAAGTTATTGCTCCTTACGATGCAATGTCTTCTAAGGCCTTATTAAAGGCTGCAATTAGAGATAACAATCCTGTAGTTTTTCTTGAAAATGAATTGATTTATGGAAAAAAAGGCGAAGTCTTAGAAGATCAAGATTATATTATGGAAATTGGCAAAGCTGCAGTGTTGAAAGAAGGTAAAGACGTTACAATCGTTGGTTTTTCTAGAATGTTAGATGTTGCGCAAGCTGCTATTAACGAAGTGGAAAAACAAGGTGTTAGCTGCGAATTGATTGATTTGCGAACAATTCGTCCGCTAGATTTTGCTACCATAAAGCAATCAATCCAAAAGACAAATCGTTTATTAGTTGTTGAAGAATCCTGGCCTTTTGCTGGCATTGCATCCGAGATTATTGCTCAAGCTGTTGAACATTGTTTTGATTATTTAGATGCCGAACCAGTACGTATTACTGGCAAAGATATTCCTTTGCCTTATGCCAAAAATTTAGAAGCTATGGCGCTTGTAAGTGTTGAAGATGTTAAACGCGGTATCTACAAGCTATTAAACCGTCCTGCTTGAAAGATTAAGCTAAAATGAGTTAGCAAATGACAGTTATTTACAAGAGTGCACTAAGATAGTCAAAATAGAATATGAAAAGATAGAAAAATTTTTTTAGTATATAAAAACACCTTGTGTGCTTAAATATTTTCATCAATTAGCCTATTTTTTTTGAGATTCCTACTCCAAAAGAGTTGTCTCGACCAATAATTGGCCACTTAGAGTATTTATACATTGCAAAAATTGTCCAGTCATTTAAATAAATATCAAATTTTAGCATATAAAATATACCACAATATGGAACAGTTGTTTCGTATTGTTTGTATTTTATATCATGCATTATGACTTCAATTCCTATTGATGCTGATAATTCATAATGCTTATCACATTTTCCAATATAAAGATCGATTCCAGGGCGATTGCTAACAAATATATGAGTACCGATTTTTGTTGCATCATCTGTGGAAAAATCAAAAATTAAACCATAATGTTGGGCATCTGTTGTTGCTTTGTATTTTGTTTTGTCAAAATCTATTTGAAGGCGCTCGATATTTATTAAAAATTTGGCTTCATTTTTCTTATTTCTTATTTTTCGTGCTCTTTTGTTTAAAAACTCGCTGCCAGTTGGACGATTTCTTATTTCATCAATCGCATTATTGAATTCTTCTTCGATAATTTCTTTTATTTTTTGCATGTCTGCATTAAATCTATCTGTTGTTTTTATTATTAAATTATTTATGCTATGCATATGATATTTTTGAAAAGGGGAGTGAAAATAAAAAACTCCAATTGATTTTTTGCCATTGGTATAAAAACATAGCATTAAATTTACTACTGTAAAAAAGTTTTGAACAATCCAAGGTTTGCGCACTATGTTATTTTAATCTTTGTTAGAAAACAAATGGTTATCATGATCTATAGAAAACCTGCGACTTTTATAAATGGATGGTTTGTATTATTTCCATTGCAATGCCAACGCATATCGAATTGATTGTAACTGGCTTTGTTTTCATAAAAGTATACCTAGCGAATATTTTTACTCTATCGAAAAAATATGAAATATTCATCAAGAGCTTTACCTAATTTTTTTTCTTCTTCTTTATCAATGTGCTTACCAATGAATTTTGCTCTATGTTCTCTTGTTTTATCGAAACCTTCTTCAAAGTTGAACTTTTTGAACGTATATAAGCCATATGCAGCAGCAGATATTTCTGATTTTGCGCTAAATGAACAAATTAATGCTAATAAAAAAATCTAGATGCCTTCATAGAGCGATTATATTATATTATACAATATTTGTTTAAAACAATGGAGTGGTAATAGTTGCTTATTTATTGCTTGAATCACAAGCTTTTTGAGATACCAAACATTATGCCATGTCCTGTACCAATTTTAATTAAGCTATTATTATTATATTTTATTAAGTACTTAGATGCTTTATATGCTAGAAAGACTTTCATGTTGTTTGTAGGGTCATTGGAACTCAAAGGAATATAATAATCGCATCTGATTACAAAGAATTCTTCTGGGAATATAAAGCTCAATTCTTCGTTAATTCTTTTGTTCTTAAATTTACTTTCAGAAATAGCAGCTCCAATGCCAGCGCTGATTTTTACATTAGAAATACGATATGCAAGGTAAAAATCTAATCCAGGATTAGATGAAATATACATACGAGAGCCAATTTGCAAGTCATTATTTGTTGAAAAATCTAGTATTACACCGCCATCAAAGCCATGATCTGGGTTTTCAATATCTTCCAATTCTTCAGAGAATATCGATTTTCCATCTTTGCTAGTGATTCCTTTTAATTTGTGTTTAATGAAACTTTCTTTAAGGGTAAAATTTTTGAACGTATATAAGCCATATGCAGCAGCAGATATTTCTGATTTTGCGCTAAATGAACAAATTAACGCCAGTAAAAATAACTTAGATGTTTTCATGGAATGTATTATATTATTTAATATTTATTAAAGCAATGGTGTAGTAGACATGATTAAACAATGTAGTCATTAACTAGTTTTTAAAACTTTTGTTAGCAGTTTGTTTAGAACAAGTTGATAAAGTTGCATCATAAATGATCTTGCTTCATTTTACAGCCAGAATATAAAATAGACCTATGTTTATTGTTTTTCCAGGGCAAGGTAGCCAGAAAATGCACATGGGTAGAGCTTATGCTGAAAATGCTGATATCATGAAATATATTCAATTAGCTAGCAAAATAACAAACAAAGATATCAAACATCTTGTTATGGATGCTGAAAGTGAAGAGCTTAATCGTACAGAAAATGCACAATTAGCTATTTTTGTAATGACGTATGCTTTGTTTAAACTTTTTGAGCCAACATTAGGTCAGATTAATGCGTTTGCAGGTCATTCGTTGGGTGAATATATTGCTCTGGCTGCTAGCCGAGTTCTTTCTTTTGAAGATGCTTGTTTGCTGATTAAAGAGCGTTCTGATTTGATGAAGCAGGTGCATGGGAAAATGATGGCTGTTTTGAATATTAGTCCAATTGAAGCAAATATGATTTCTTTGTTAGCGACTGAAAATGAAGAAGCGTGCTATGTTGCAAACTATAATTCTACTACGCAAATTGTGCTAAGTGGTAACGAAAATGCGATTGTACGTGCGCAAGAAATTGCATCTAAATTCGGTAAAAGGGGAGTGTTGTTGCCAGTTTCTGGTCCGTTTCATTCGCCATACATGAAAGATGCCTGTGATAAATTGCTGCCTGTTATTGATAAATTGCAATTGAATGAGCCAAAAGTTCCAGTTATTAGCAATATTTATGCAACACCAGTTACTCATTGGAAGAGTGTAATTGGTTGTCATATGAGGGCTCCGGTACGTTGGCAAGAAACGCTAGAGACTATGAAAAAAATGGATGAAACAGCAGAGTTTATAGAAATTGGCGCTACAACGTTGCTTACTAGCATGGCAAAGCGCGATGGATATAATATTAAGTATATTTAGGAGTAGTTTATGAAGAAAGCGTTAATAGTAGGTGCAAGTGGAGGTATTGGAAAAGCAATTTTAAAAGATTTTTATCAAGACTATGATGTTGTTGCAACGAGTACAAAACAAGAAAAATTAGACGCTCTAAAAGATGAATTTCCTAATATCAAAACTGTTGTGTTTGATCATACAAAGCGCGAAGAAGCGGATGTTATCAAAGCTGCTGTTGCCGCTGTTGGGAAAATTGATTGTATTGTAATTGCTAGCGGAATTACGTCTGATAGTCTTTCAATTCGTCTAAGCGACGATTTGTGGGATAAAACGATTGAGGTGAATTTGAGTTCCTCGTTTAGGTTGATAAAAAATGCTTATATGCAAATGAATCGTGCGGGTACTATTATTGTGCTTTCTTCTGTTGTAGGGAAAATGGGAAATATAGGGCAAGTTGCATATTCAGCAAGCAAAGGTGGGTTAGAGGCTATGGTGCGTACTCTTGCACGTGAATTTGCCTCAAAAGGTATTACAGTAAACGCAGTGGCACCTGGTTTTACTCAAACAAAAATGACACAGATGTTTGATCAAGTGCAACTATCTAAATTGATTCCGCTAGGTCGCATGGCGCTGCCAGAAGAAGTTGCGTTTGCTGTTAAGTTTTTAGCTAATGAGAAAGCTAGCTATATCACAGGACACACGCTTGATATCAATGGTGGATTATGGATGTAAATTATGGATGTAAAGGTCGCATTGTGTTGCCAGAAGAATTTGCTTTTGCTGTTTTAGCTAATGTTTTTTTGGCTAATGGGAAAGTTCATTATATCACAGGAAACACGGTTGATATCAATGGTATGTAAGTTCAATATAAGATTCTTGTTATAATATCGCAGTCTAAGCATTATCTTAGCATAGTTCTTGTAACTCTCTTTTATTCGAGAATTATAAGTGTGTTTTTTTCATTGGATGTTTATTTTTAGATTGATTTTTTTTGCATAAAAAATTTTTTGCCACCATAATTTTTTGCTATCATATTTTATATTTTTTAAAAACTTAGTAATAAAAAACAGTTTTTGAAGTCTCTTATGTTTGATAATTTCTAGCCTTTTTGTGCTTTTCGTTTATATTCTCAATTCTGTGTTTTCTGCAATGTGTTTTTTGAATTTTAAATTGCTTTTATGTTGGTTTTGCATGAGATCATATCATTGTTGACTTAAACTATAATTGGAATATAAATTAATCAAGGAGATATTTATATGGATAAAAAATATAAATTAGTTATTTTAGGGCAAGCGGTATTAACCTTTTTGTTTGCAGATTTTTCGCTTATGAATATGGTTAAATCATTGAATGTAACAATGAATAAAGAGATTTCTTTGTTTTCTAATATCGCAATCTTTTCATTTATCATTATTGCTTTGTTTTTTTACTTAGGTCTTGAACTTATTAAACGTCGTTTTCTTAAAAGAGGATGGAAATATTTTATTATTTTTCTAGGTTTATTGATTGCAACAGGTTTGATACGTGTGTTAGCTGCTAATTTTGGATATAAGTTAGACTATAGCCAATTGTTTTGGATCGTTGAGGCAGTGATTTTGTTGTTATTTACAGCCGCTAACTATTTTGTACGCAAAAAGTTAGAAAAACCTAGCGATAAAAAGCGATTTGTCAAATGTGTTTTGTTTGATGATGTTATGATTTTTCTGTACGGATTTATTGTTGGCATCGGCAATGGATTTGCTGTGGGAGTTCTTATTCGTCTAGGTTAGACTATGACCTAATATATTGATATACTCGATTTATAATAGTTTTTAAGTTTTCAATAAGATTTAAAAACAAATAAAGGAGTTACCATGTTCTTTCAATACTTTATTCTTACGATGTTTTTTGTTTTTTTAGTTAGAAGTGCAGCAAGAGGGTTTACAAGTGAATTGATCTCTCTAGTTTTCACAACTATTGCAGCGTCTACTTCGCTGTTTTTGTATAAACCTTCCATTAAGTATGCCTTAATCTCAGTAGCGATTTTTTCTGTGATTCAATCTATTGGATTGTATGTTGCATTTAGTAATAAACGCGCTGGTACGTTCCAATTGCTTTGCGGTATTGCATTGGGTATTTTCAAATTTTTCCTTTTATTGACTGTTGCAACTTCAATTGTGCTGGCTACAAATTTGATTGCTCCAGAATTTATGGAAAACAATATGATTAAAGTAGTTTTGCCTTATGCAAAATCAATGACTTGGCTTTTTACTAAACTTGCTTAAGTATTGTTTTTATATTTTTTATAAAAGTCAAGAACAAATTTTGAGATATTTTTTAAAATAGTTGCAGCTTTAAGGTTGGATGAGACTCTCCATCATCTTTTGGCATTTTTATATTTTAGTCATTATTACTGGTGCTGAGTATATGTTTGATTTTTAAAATAGTTTTTTTGAAGCTCAACTATTTTTTGCAATTTGTTATATTGATTTGTTGTGCGCAATATTTTCTTATAAACATTTGTTTATTTATTTCTCATTGTGTAATAGAGTAGTTTTTTATAAGAGCGCGCTATCTGATAGCGCTAAATATAATTGCTAGTGTTGATAATTGCTAGTGTTGAATTCTGATACGCTACAAGATCTGTTCCAAATTTGCATCCAATTTCTGCTGATAGCTCTTCATTTAACTTAAATATCTATTGCTAATTTGTATGAATATTGTTTTTTTTCTGCTTAAAACGATAAGCTTATGCCTAAATCTTTATTTCATATTCTTGCTTAAAATCCTCCATGTACAAATGATTCACGATAAGCTATCGTGCCTTGTTAAGCCTATTTTAAAATGGAAGTCAAAATCTTTTATATAAGTATAAAGAAATGCAACTGGATGAATTTTTTTGATTGCTAATGCTTTGTACAACTTGCTGCCGTTTTTTGTCTTTTGTTCTAACTAGATCGCTTTTTCTAATTTAATTTGTGTATCTTCGTTGTCATTTATATCTTTTTTTGGTCTGCAATCTTTGCTTTGTATCTTAATTACACTATATTCAGATCCATCTGCCAAAGATGTGCGTAATTGAATTGGTTTTGCCATAACTTGTGAAATTAGCTGATAAAATTATTTTTCTTTCATGTTGTTATGATATGTGTATTTGTTAGATTCAATTGTTTTGTCTTTCATTTTGCTGTAGAATACCTTACATGGTGCGCTAGTAGCTCAGGAGGATAGAGCGCAAGATTCCTAATTTTGAGGCCAGGGGTTCGAATCCCTTCTAGCGCGCGCTGATTGATATTTTTTTAAGATTGTTGAAATTGTTATATATAATGCTTTTTATGTTAAGTTTGTAAAATTTTTTGCTCGTATATAGATCTACAATAGCTAGTTTTTGCTAGTAATATTGGGTTAACCATTTGTACGAATGGTTTCGTTTTACAATGCTATACGAAGGTTATTTAGTAAACTTGTAATCCAAGAGATACGCTTTGAATCATATGTTTTTTACATCCTCTGTTTTTTATATATCTTTTTGCTTGGCTTGCAATGTGGAATCTATTGCATTGCATGCTTCTATAAGTTCTCTGCAATTTTTTGAATAGGGTAGTATTTTCCATAAATTTCAGCTAGTGAGAATGAAAATTAGTTAGGTTGTATTTTATCATTCGTATAAGTAGTTTTGATTTTGTAACTTCTTTTTGTTCCTTTAAGATATATTTTTAAGAGTCAACCTGGTATTTGGTTTTGTAAGTTCTTTTTAGCCATGCTAATTTTTAATTTGATACAACGAAAGGGCTTTGTAAAATTGAAGGAAATGGCATCCGATTTTGTAAAAGGCATGTTGGTAAAAGGGGTGTTGGTAAAAGGGGTGTATGTGATTTGGTAAAAACAGATGCAGACAAAATGCTATTATGCGTATCAAGGCATGCTTAATTCAATGAGCTAATTTTCCCGAATACGCTAATTTAAATAGATGCAAATTTTGTAGCTTGATCTCAATCAGCTTTTGCACTTGGCTAAATTTGTTCCATACCCAGCTTTATGATAAGAGGTTATTCAGTATTGTAAATCTGAATCAAGGTTAGAAAAAAAACGATGTAATTAATCCAATGTGCCTGCAAATTTTGTTTTACAAGTATTGTATTGCCAAATAAATAGTGTGAGTTTACTAGTGTGCGTTCCAACATAAAGTTTCATTAAAGGCTTGCATTGCGATTAATCTAAATAAAAAGTATTAATTTCGTAAGTTATTCATTTATATCACACTAATTGTTTGTTTATTAATTTACTAGTTGTTTATTGGGCGGATTTTTATAAAAAATTTACAAATACTAACTATTCTAAATGCTAAAGCATGCTATGAAATACAGGAAATCGCTATTAATAAGCTCATTTGAAGCATTTTGTCTAATTTTGCTTGAAGTTAAAAAGCAAATAGAAAATGAAGCTTTTTTTAACGTTAATGATACTGATGACGATAAAAACGCTAAAATAGCTGCTTTTCAAAACAGACTTTATTTATTTGTGAAAGAAAAAGATTCAACTATTGCTTATGATAGTGGGAAATTAGCTTCTGATACATTCCAAGAGGTGATATATATTATGATTTCACTTGCGGATGAAATCTTCTTATCGTTTGAATGGGTAGGTAAGACATACTGGCGTGCACATTTATTAGAGCAAAAGTTTTTTGGAACAAATCAGGCGGGTGAAAAGTTACTTGCGAACCTTGATAAATTTTTGCAAGAACGTCATGTGCAGGATAGTGAAATTGGTTTGATCTATTTGTATGCGTTATCTTTGGGATTCCAGGGTAAGTTGCGTTATGAAGCTGAATTGGATTTTTATTTGCGTGCTTTAAAAGAGCAGGTTTTCTTTACAATTTATAAACAAGCTCCAAAATTATACAAGAAACAAGAAATTTTGTTTGATCAGGCAATTGAAAATGTATTTGTGGAAAAAGCTCAGTCTCGTGATAATCGTATGCGTTTTATGATGCGAGTTTTGTTAGTGTGTTGTGGAGCTTATTTGTTTGCATCTCATATTCTATGGCATGTGGAAACTAATGCAACTTGGAAGATTATTAAGAACAAAAGTAGCAAGCCAGTTTTTGTAGGTATTGCAGATGCTATTAATTCACAAAACACGCACTCAAAAAATGCTCATGAGCATAAAGTAGTGGAGGTAAAATGATATCGTACACAGCGCTAATTTTGGGTTCAATTGGCACAATATGGACGATCTTTATTCTATCAAGAATGCTTGTGCGCAAAAAAACCAGGCCACGCAAATCAGTTTTAAAATCGATAGTAAAACAATTTGTACCATTTAATGCACAGTCTTACCCACGTGATTCGCTTGAATTTTTGTTTGCACAGGCTCTTAGAACGTTGCAAATTTTTATTCCTTCATCTAACTATAAATATCATTTACCATGGTATGCTGCTATTGGCCAAGAAGGTGTTGGCAAAACGACATTTTTCAAGAGTCTGCAATTAGAATCGCCTATTGATTCTCAAGAATTTTGTTCTGATCAAAGTCTTTGTTACTGGCATTTTTTTAACAGTGGAGTATTTTTAGATTTGAAAGGTGAGTTGGTTAGAAAAGATGGCAATGTTCCAATTTCTAATGAACAAGATTGGATGCGCGTGCTTGATCTTATTAACAAAACTCGTTCTTCCAAAGGTTTGGATGGTTTGCTTGTTTTCCTTTCTGTTGAAGATTTTATTGGTGCTGGTGCTAAAACTGAATCAGAGCTTGCGCAAGATGCTGAATATATGTACGCCAAATTATGGCAATTGCAAAAAATATTGCAATTAAAGTTGCCTATATATGTTGTGTTTACTCATCTTGATTCTATAACTGGTTTTGATGAATTTAGCAAAGCAATTCCAGCAAATTTATTGCAAGATATATTTGGATGGTCTAACCCGTATTCACTAGATAGCTCGTTCCAAGGTACATGGATTGATAACATGTTTGATTCAATGAATGAGCGTATTGAACAAATACAAGGTGAAATTTTTGTAGTCAAAGATCAAGAATGCAATGCTAGGGTGCTTGAGTTTTTTGCAAATTATCGCAAGTTAGCAAGTGCGCTAAAATTATATATGGAACGCTTGTTTCAAGCTAATACATATGCAGAAGGTTATTTTTTGCGTGGTATTTATTTTGTAGGAGCACAAGATAATATAGCAGCAGGAGATAAAGGAATGAAATGGCCCAAAAATCCTGCTAATGAGCATGTTGGGCATAAGAATAAATCAAATATTGCTCATTATGTAAGACATTTGTTTGCAACAAACATAGTGACAAAAAAGATCTTTTTAGAAAAGAATTTAGGACGTTTAATTGGTGGAGCAAGTGCATCATATCGTTTAAAATTAAAATTGCTCCAGTTTGCGATAGCAGGTTTGTCTATTTCAGGAGTTGTTTATTTATCTCAAGCTTATATCAAGCTTGAAAATGCGATGAGTGTTTTAAATCCGCGTGTTGCAAAAGTTGTTCGGCTTATGAATGAGCATAAAAATCCTAATTTGCAATTGGATCATGCTACTTTGATGCAGGAAGCTCAGCAACTTTTGAATGCGATTATCAATGTTTCCTCTGTTAACCTGCGTTTTGCTTTTATTCCAACATCATGGGTATCAACTCTTGAATACCGTTTATGGAAGCTGCTTGAGCAATCAAATGATTTAATCATTGTTAAAGCAATTTGCAAGCGTATGGAAGAAAAATATCGAAATCTTGCACAAACTGAGCTAAGCGATATTACAAAAGAACAGCAGGATGAAATTAGTAGCTTGGCAAATCCTTTAGAGCATCCAACATATATCAAATTGCATAATTACATAGGCAAAATGGTAGAGCTTAATCAGATTCAGCAAAAGTTTATTTCTGCATCTGAGAATGGTAATGTGCATAGCTTTGCATGGTTGATCAAACACTTGATTGGCATAGAAATTCCAAGTAAGTTTTATAATTCAACACGTGTATTTACAGAGGCGCTAAAAGATAACTCTATCACAGTTGCAAACTTGCAAAATTACCAGGCGCAAATTAAAAAGAATGCTGAAATTTTGTTTGATAATTTTATCAAACAAGCTTTTGTTCTTCATAATTTTATTGAAAATTTTAATGAATTGCAGCAAGCTTTGTACGTTTTGGAAAACAACCAAAAATCGTTCACTATTAATAATTTGAGTTTGTTATCTAATCAGCTTTCTGGTCTTATTACATTTATTAACAGTCGTGAGTTTACATGGATTCAGCATAGACATTTGAATCTCAAAAAATACATCGGTTTAATGCAGCATGTTGAACAGTTGCCTATCTTGGGAAGAGAATTCCAAAAGAGTGTTATGTTACGCGTAGATCAGCAATTTAATATGCTTAAGGCCACGATGCAGGCTGTGAAATTGCCAGTTGTTGGGTCTGTATTTTATTTGGATGCTGATAATAGATTGAAAGTAACGGATACTTTGATGGAATTGCAAGGTTTGCTAAATGGTCTGTTTTCAGAAAAATTCATGCAAGATTGTGAGCAAAAAGAGCTTTCAAAAGTGCAGTATGGAAAGACTATTATATGGAATGCAGATATCTTAAATTCTATTTCTGATATTTTTGTAAGCTATGATGAGTTTATGGCTAAAAAAGTGCAACTTTATCCAGCTAATTTAGTCAAGATGTTGCGTGTTGTAGGCAAGCAAAATATGGATCGTATTGTTAAGTGCAAGCTAGCCGATGCTCAGCAGAATATATCTGTGGAATATTCTATGGCAAATATTGTTGTTCTTTCTGAAAATATTAAAGCAAGTTATGCTGGTATTTCTTCAATTTTGAAGCGTATGAAAGGCTTAGATATGTCTACGTATGATCAATTAATTGAGATTGAAAAGAAGCGTTGTTTGCAAGTAGTTGAGCAAGCTGAAGAGATGTTGGATTCAGAAGGTTTGTATACAATTGATCTAAGCAATATTCAAATGGATCATTTGCTTAATGGCAAGTTGTATTTTTCCATGAACTTACAAGATTACATATCGACGCAAAGGACGAAGATTATGTATTTTGCAAAAGATGTTATTGAGCCTGTGATTAAAACATTGTTATTTATTGATAGTCTAGATAGCTCAACCATGACGTCTAAGGTGCAAAAGTGGGCGAACATTGTCAAAGATGTTGATGGATATAATGCGCAAAATCAATCTAGCAATTTATATAAGTTAGAATCATTTATCAAGGAATTTGAGAGTTTGAAACCTGAGCAGTTGAATGAAGTGTTGAAAAATCAAGGTCAGCTAAAAGTTACAGATAGAGTAGTGTTCAAGTTCAGATTAGCCAATCAAAGTGGTATGAGCTTTCTGCCTATAAACGATAGGGCTTATTCAGTTGGTTCACAAGATATAACAATTATTTTGGGCAAGCAAGAATTTGTAAAAATGTTGCTACAAAATGGCGTGACAAAGGCAGGGCAAACCGTTCTAAAATTTGAGTTTGCAGTAGTTGATGCTAGTGCCAATCGTAAGTTGCTTGTTTTTGCTGTTCCAGTTGAGTTGGTTCAAGAGGATGGAGCTGTGCTTGCTCTTCCTGATGTTCCATTGTCTGCGTTGGCAAAAAGTTTGAAGGTGTGAGGATATATGCGTAGTATTGAGCAATTATTAGTTGTTGATCCAAATTATAATCTTTCTGAGGATATGCAGTACCAGAAATTGATTGAAGCAAAGAAAACTTTGGACGAGGGTGATTTGCCAAAAGGTGTTTGGGTTTCTGAGGAAAAAAGCATAGGCTGGGATGAAATTGAGCTTAAAGCTTGGAATTTGCTTGCAAATAGCAGTCGTGATTATAAGTTAACTACATTATGGGCACAAGCTTATATTACTATCCATGGTATTGAAGGTCTAGAATTTGTTTTGCAAGCTATATTAAAATCGTTGCAGACAAATGATCAGTTTACGCAAGAAGATTTTGAACGCAGAATGGCTATTATTCGCTATATCGATAAGCACTTTTCTGTAAATTTTGGTCAGGTTGATATAAATATTGGTGGGCATAATCCCATTGCTCTTTATAAATTAGAAAGTTTTGGAATTGATAATTACTCTCAATTTCAGGAAATTTTGGCTTATATTTCTCATGAAACTTCTCTAAAGTTGCAGTCTATATATGATAAAGTTTCCGTATGCTTGAAACAATTGCATGAGTATTTAGATATGACTGGTGCGGATAACTTAGTTAAAGTAACGCATTTGGTTGATTTGATAAAAAGCTTGCTTGAATTGAGATCTCAGGTTTCTGTGGAGCAAAAGGCTACTGTTACAAAACAAGAGGGCAATAATGAAATAAAAAGTCTTGCATATTACCGTGATCTTGCTTTCACTTCTATTAATGAAGGCTTGGCAATTCTTGAACGCGTTGATCCTCAAAGTTTGATTGTGCCGTTTTTGCGCAAGGCTATGCTTTGGAAAGATATGTCATTATTAGAAATATTTGAAGATATTGGTTCAGCTGCTCAAATTGAAGCATTTGTTAGTATTTTAAAGGAATCAAAGAAACAGCCTGAGAAAGAAGATGATCATGGATTCAATATGTAATTGCGAAAAATAAAGCAGATATTTCATCGATATTTTGTTTGATTATTTTTATAGAATGTTGTGCAAGAATTAAAATGATTTGTTATTTTTGAATTATGATTCAGTTGGTTCTGAGTTTGCAATTGATTCAATCCATGTAAATTGTGTCAATTTCGAAAGTATATCAAGTTTATTCAATGGTTGATTTTTACCATTTTGTATTGAACAAATTAATCCCCATAAAAATGCATTCATATGATTTTGCCCACCAGCAAGGGCAGCTAAAATCCCTGTTATGCAATATTCATCCATCATAGCATAGTTATGACGCAGATTGTACAATGGAATATTCACTATTTTGTTCTCTAGATTCATAGTGCAAAATGCATCTCTTGTTTCCAAGAGTACTGTATGATTTTTAAATAGGTTTAAAAGCAGAATTTTTTCTGCATAAAAATATCCTCTTTCATATTCAGCAAAAATTTGGAATACTTCATATTCATTTAGTAGAACAATCAGCTTTTTCTGACATTTAAAAAGCTCAAGGCTTTTATCTAACGGTTTGCGCACAATGATTGTTGAATTTTTAAATTGCTTTACAATGTCTATTTGCACAGGTGTTGGTATTGATGGAGCTAGATAAATAATTCCAGTATCTTTTAAAGTTTTTAATCTAAATTGCCATAGAGCTAGGTCTTTAGTTTCGGTAATATAATATGAGTAATCTTTTTTATCGCTTAGTTTGCATAATATTGGAGTTGAGATGTTTGGTATTTTTTGAGTATTGTGTTCTATGTCTTCATTTTTCATGTTTTCTAAGATTTTGTTGCCAAACTCATCGTTTCCAATGTAGCTACAGATATTTACAGAGTACCCAATGCTTCGAAGTAATCTTGCAATTCTAAGTGCTGGTCCGCCAAAAATAATACCACTGTGTTTTGCAATATGGGCATCTCCAATTAAACTTGCAGCTTCTTTGACCTTTAAATCAATTTCTACAGATAAAGGTCCTAGCAGTGTAATTTGTTGCATCTATACATAATAGCAAGTGATACTTTTTTGAGCAACATTTTCTTTTGAGCAATGCTAGGCAAAAATCCTCATATATGCTATAAAAAATCCATGATATCAGAAAACAACAAGCCAAATGAATTTAGCTCTCAGCGTAGAGATTTATTTAGTAAAAGCAATTTAAATGAAGATATTTCTCGTTTGAAAGAATTTCTTGAATCTGAGAAGTTGGAAGATATTCGATATTATGATGTTCCTGCAAATTGGCTAATGGGCGCGTTTGTGTGCACGGCCACTTCAGTACGTCATATAGATGCGGTCGCCGATAGACTAAAGAGATTTCGAATAAATGATAACAAGATGGTAATTGATGGAGAAGGTGAATGGGTGATTGCGTTTGCTGGTGGATATTTTGTTCATTTGTTTACTCAGCAAATGCGTGATTATTATACGCTAGATGAGTTGTGGGAAAAGACAAAAAGGAGAGAAGAATGAATTATCAAGAGGTAAGACTAAGCAAATTAAGAGAGTGGGAAGCAAAGCAAGGGGTAGCATATCCAGATTCTTTTGAAGTGCAATATAATACTGTGCAAGCGCGTGAGTTGCCAGAAGATGGCAAGCTTATTAAAGTAGCTGGCAGAATTATGTTAATGCGTGTGATTGGCAAACTAGCATTTGCACAGCTAAAAGATTTTCATGGAAAAATTCAGCTAGCGTTTAAAGTGGATACACTTGGCCAAGAAACTTTTGCATTTTATGAAAAAAATTTGGATTTAGGTGATATTGTAGGGGTTGAAGGTGAGTTGTTTACAACAAACAAAGGTGAAAAAACAATTGAAGTCCATTCTTTTACGTTGCTATCAAAATGCTTGCATCCTCTTCCTGAAAAATGGCATGGACTAGTTGATGAAGAGCAATGTTTGAGGCAACGTTATCTTGATTTATTAGTCAATGATCATACCCTAACAAAATTTAAAATGCGGAATACAATTATCTCAACAATAAGAAATTATTTGCAAAACAATCAGTTTATAGAGGTTGAGACCCCGATTTTGCAAAAGCAAGCATCAGGTGCGTTGGCTACTCCGTTTCAGACGCATCATAAGGCACTTGATATTCCATTGTTTATGCGTATTGCTCCAGAAACTTATCTCAAGCGTTTGATAGTTGGAGGTTATGAGCGCGTGTTTGAAATAGGTAAATCATTCCGTAATGAAGGAGTAGATTCCTCTCACTTGCAAGAGTTTACGATGTTGGAGTTTTATTGTGCTTATTGGAATTATCATTCAGCCATTGAATTTGTAGAGAATATATTTAAAACAGTGTTTAGCGTTTTGAATATTGATGTTAAAAATGTTCAATATTTAGAGCACACAA
>DAHXLG010000099.1 GCA_027371775.1 bacterium | reverse complement strand
ACAAAGATAATAAATAAAATGATATAAAGATGAGAATATAAAATGATACAAAAATGAAAATAAAATAATATAAAAATTCTAATATACGAAGTGCAGATGCTTGTGGGATAAAATAAAATGATACAAAGATGCGAAAATAAAACTATATAAAAATGAGAAAATAAAATGATACAAAGATGAAAAAAAACTAATACAAAAATAATATGAGAAAATAAAATAATATAAAAATGATAATATAAAAAAATATAAAGATAAAAAAAATAATATAAAAATAATATGACAAAATGGAATAATATAAAGATGAAAAATAAAATAATACAAAGATGAGAAAATAAAACGATACAAAGATAAAGAAATAAAATATTACAAAATGAGAAAATAAAATAATACAAAGATAAAATGAGAAAATAAAATAATATAAAGATAAAATGATACAACGATGAAAAAATAAAAATTACATAAAAGATAAGAAATAAAAAGATGCTAAGTTCTAATGTAAAAAAATGATAAAAATGAGAGAATAAAATGATATAAAGATAAGAAATAAAAAGATATAAAAATAGAATGAGAAAATAAAACGATACAAATATGTGGAAATGAAATGATACAAAGATGAGAAAATAAAATAATATAAAGATTAAAAATGAAATGATATAAAGATAGAATGAGAAAATAAAATGATATAAATATATGGAAATGAAATGATACAAAT
>DAHXLG010000098.1 GCA_027371775.1 bacterium | reverse complement strand
CCCAAGGGGATGCGCAGTCCAAGGCTCGCCTTGATGTGCTCGCCGCCCACATGAGTTCGGCTGACGTGGCCGCAGCCCAGGCAGCCGCCACCTCATTTAAGGCCCTTACGCCCCCTCCGGCCGCCAATGACGCACCAGATCCTGCCGAACTGGCTTCCCGCCTTTAGGTTGGCTGGCTCAGGTCGGCCTCAGTTCTGACAGAGCAAGGAGTTTCGGGCTTGGGCGCTACGAAAGCTTGGCACAAGCTTAAGAAATCTGCGGGGATGGTGCCGGCTGCAGGGATCGAACCCGCGACCCCCTGATTACAAATCAGGTGCTCTACCAACTGAGCTAAGCCGGCCTGGAGCCAAGCCCCCCCCAATCGGCGGAGCCCGGTCAGCGTCGGGGAAAATGACGGCGACCGACTTGAACGTCAACCGTTATGGTTGATGATACGCCCTCTGGCGTCACTGCGTAATCGTGTTAAGTACTTCCTGCTCCCGAGGGGGGCCGGACAGGATGGCGCGAGCAGGGCCTCGCACAGGCAACCGCGCAACCGGATCCGATCGAGGCAAGAGGCTGCGCCAATGATCCGCAATTTTTCAGATCATGCCGCCAACGAGCGCACTTTTTTGGCTTGGGTCCGTACCGCAATTGCGATCATGGCATTTGGCTTTCTGGTTGCCAAATTCAATCTTTTCCTACGTCTGGCTCAGAATAGCCTCAGAGGACATCGGCCGGCTATG
>DAHXLG010000097.1 GCA_027371775.1 bacterium | reverse complement strand
AAGACTAAAAAAATGATATAAAGATAAGATGAGAAAATAAAAAATACAAAAATGAGAAAATAAAATAATATAAAAATTATAAAATAAAATGAAAAATGAAATGATATAAAGATAAAATGAGAAAATAAAATGATAAAAAAATTAAATGAGAAAATAAAATTATACAAAAATAAGGAAATAAAATTATCAAAAAATGAAAATAAAATGATATAAATATAAAAAGATACAATGTTAAGTAAAAAAATAGATTCAAAGATAAGAAAATAAATTAATACAATGAAAAATAAAAATAATAGAAAGAATATAAAATAATACAAAGATGAAAAATAAAATAATACAAAGATTAAATGATACAAAGATTAAATGAGAAAATAAAATAATATGATATAAAGATGAGAAAATAAAATATTATAAATATAATATAATAAAATAACCTGCCACAAAGATGAGAAAATAAAATGATATAAAGATAAGAAAAAAAGATACAAAAATAAAATGAGAAAATAAAATTATATGATATGAAGCTGAGAAAATAAAACGATATAAAGATAATATGAGAAAATAAAATAATATAAAAATTATAAAATAGAACGATACAAAGGTGAGAAAAAATGATACAAAGAGTCTCCTAGGAGTATGCTAGTCAGAAATATGCATTACTTATCTTCGCAAAGTAATGCATATTTCCAGAGGTTGTTTTAGCCTTGCGAAGAAAATAAAATGAT
>DAHXLG010000096.1 GCA_027371775.1 bacterium | reverse complement strand
TAGTAATATATTAATTAAATATAATATTTTATAATAAATTTAATAAAATAATATAGATAAGATTTAAAAGATATTTAAATACTAACTATTGTTAAAATAATATATTATATTAAAAATTATATTATAAAATGATATTAAAAAAGAATATAATATAATTTAAAATATTTTAAAACTGATAAATAATATTTTATGGTAAATGATAAGAAATTAAAAATAATTAAAAACTTATAAAATTAAATAATAATAAATAAAAATAACAAAAAAAATAAAATTGATAATAAATAAAATTGATAATAAATAAAAATTAATAATAAATAAAATTGATAATAAATAAAAATGTTAATAAATTAAAAGTGATAATAAACTAAAATTGATAATAAATAAAATTAATAATAAATAAAAAAAATAATTAATAAAAATCACATAAAATAAAAATACTATAAAAATAAAATAATATAAAAAAAATAATATAATATAAAAATAAATATAATGATGATAAAAAAAATGAATAAAAAAAGAAATATTATTATAAAAAAATTAATATAAAATAAAAAGGACAAGAAATAAAATTAGTAAAAAATAAAAAAAACTAAAAATGAAATAAAAATTTTAATAAATAACACTATATGTTTATTTTCTATTGTATATATAATCAAGTATGATATTAATAATATTATATAATGTTTTAATATACAAAGTATTTTTTTTATTTTCATAGAATTTTTT
>DAHXLG010000095.1 GCA_027371775.1 bacterium | reverse complement strand
TTGCTTTTAGTGTATACATACACTTTAAACTTTTGTGGAAGAAAATAAAATAATATAAAGATAAAAATAAAATAATACAAAAAGAAAAAAATAAAACGATATAAAGATAAGAAAATAAAATAATACAAAGATTCTAGTACACGAAGTGGTTTTAGTATATGCATTAGTTTGCACCTCAAGGGTTAGTCAGAAACATGGATTACCATTGTCTAGCAATGTGATTTATCTTTCATATCTCTAGAGTAGTTTATCCTCTGATGAAGCAGAAGAAAGAATATGTTTAAACGAAAAATAAAACAATATAAAAAAAGAAAATAAAATGATATAAAATGATAAAATAAAATAATATAAAAATGAAAATCAAATGATACAAAAATAAGAAAATAAAATGATACAAAAAATGTGGAATATAAAATAATACAAAGATGAGAGATAAAATGATACAAAGATAAAAATGAGAAAAGAAAAGGATAGAAAGATGAGAAAATAAAATAATATAAAGATAATAAAATAAAATGATACAAAAATAAAATGATAAAATAAAAATGATTCAATGATGAGAAAATGAAATGATATAAAAATGAAAGAATAAAAACGATATAAAGATAAAAAAATAAAATGATATAAAAATAAAAAAAATAAAAAGATACATAAATGAGAAAATAAAATAATATAAAGATAAGAAAATAAAATGATACAAAGATAAAATGATAAAATAAAAATGATT
>DAHXLG010000094.1 GCA_027371775.1 bacterium | reverse complement strand
AAAATAAAATAATATAAAGATAAAATGATAAAATAAAATAATATAAAAATAAGTTAAAAAAATAAAATAATACAAAGGTGAGAAAATAAAATAATACAAAAATGAAAGATATAAAGATGAGAAAAATAAAACAATGCAAAAATAAAATGACATAAAAATGAGAATATAAAATAATACAAAGATAAGACAAAAAAATAAAACGATAAAAAAAATAAGATGAGAAAATAAAATACTATGAAGATGAAAAATAAAATGATACAAAGATTAAATGAGAAAATAAAATAATACAAAAATCAAAAAATAAAATAATATAAAAATGAGAAAATAAAAATGAGAAAATAAAATGATAAAAAGATGAGAATATAAAATGAGATAAAGATAAAATAATGATACAAATATTAGATGAGAAAATAAAATGATAGAAAGATAAGAAAATAAAATGATACAAAGATTCTAGTGCATGAAGTGCACTGACCTTTATGGGAGAATATAAGAAAATAAAATGATAAAAAAGTAAGAAAATAAAATAATATAAATATGAGAATATAAAATGATACAAAGATTCTTCTAGGAGTATGCTAGTCAGAGGCATATTTCTAAACCCTTGTGAAGAAAATGAAATAATACAAAGATAAGAAAATAAAATCACACAAAGACGAGAAAATAAAATAATATAAAGAGACATAAATAAAACGATATAAAGATAAGAGAATAAAATTAATGATAAAATAAGAAAA
>DAHXLG010000093.1 GCA_027371775.1 bacterium | reverse complement strand
AAAATAAAATAATATAAATATGAGTCTATAAAATAAGAAAATAAAACTATACAAAATAAGATAATAGTATAAAATGATACAAAAATAAAATGATATAAAGATGATAAAATTAAATAATACAAAGAATATAAAATTATACAAATATAAAAATGAACTGATAAAAGATTAGAAAATAAAATGATATAAAAATAAGAAAATAAAATGACACAAAGATGAAAATAAAATGATAGAAATATAAAATGATATAACGATAAGATGAGAAAATAAAAGAATATAAAGATAAAATAAGAAAAAACGGTAAAAAAAAGAAAAATTAAAATAATATAAATATTCTAGTGCATGAATTGTTAGTCAGAAACTATGTGGAAAAAAATAAAATGATACAAAGATAAGAAAATAAAATGATATAAAGATAAAATAAATAATACAAAAATAAAATAAAATAATATAAAAAATAAAATAAAATAATACAACAATAATAAAATAAAATGCTATAAATATGATAAAATAAAATAATATAAAGATGAGAAAATAAAATTAAGGATGAGGAAAAAAATGATATAAAGATGAGAAAATAAAATGATATAAAGATGAGAAAATAAAATTAAGGATGAGAAAAAAAAATTATATAAAGATGAGAAAATAAAATGATACAAAGATGAAAAATAAAATAATATAAATATGAGTCTATAAAATAAGAAAATAAAACTATACAAAATAAGATAATAGTATAAAATGA
>DAHXLG010000092.1 GCA_027371775.1 bacterium | reverse complement strand
TTATATATCATTATTTCTTATACGTCATAACCTATGATTATCTAATCTAAAACATCTATGTTTTTGGCAATTTTATGAAACTATTCTTTTATATGAAAAAAATTTATTTAAGAACCTCAAGGGTCAAAACATATACGTGTTTTAGAAAAATTTTTTTTAAAATTTTAAATTTTTCAAAATATCTATATTATAAATAATCTATTTATTTATACTACATATGTTTAGTAGCTCGTTTTTACTAAATATTATGCCTTTCCAAAACCTTATTTAGGATAAACTATCAAAATTTCAATTAGCATATATATATACTCCGTATATATATTTGTCGCATCTTTTTCTTTTTAAATTTTAAAAAAAATTTTTATCAATTTTTTTTTTCGCGATTAAAAACCATAATAAGTTTAAATATTTGATAAATTTAAAATGAAATCAAATATTATTATACATATTAAAAAATATTTATTGTATAATTTTTAAATAATTTAACTATAAAAATATTAAAACAATTTAATTAAATTTAATAAAAAGTATTAAAATTTATTTATTTCAATATATCTATTTAAAATTAATTAAAATGATTAATTAAGTCAAATAGTATTTAATATTCTAGAGAACTTAGTACTCAAGATAATATAATAATCTATAATAATTTATACTCAAGATGATATAATATTCTAGAGTACTTATTACTCTAGATGAAAAAAATTTTAACTCATTTAAATATAATAAATTAACGATATAATATTTTAG
>DAHXLG010000091.1 GCA_027371775.1 bacterium | reverse complement strand
CACAAAAATCGTTAACAAACAACTGATATGAAAAATAAGCATTAACAGACTTTGAATCATGCATAAATACTGCTCGCACATCATATAGCATAGCATGCAAATTCGCTATTAAATTTTGAACCATAAAAAGATTGCCATCCCTAGTATACACTTTTTGCATTTGAATAAAATTTCTTGCGTTTTGTTCAAAACAATCTGAAAATACAATATTAAACTTTTTAAAATCACTTACTTTAACAACAGATTCCTTAGATCGCCTAAAATACGAAGTAGGAACAAATTCTGGTACTAAAGAAGAATCATAAGCCACTCGTTGACCTATCATTGTTTGGAATTCTCTATCTTCAAAAGACGGAAAACTAGGTATTTGATCATCAAGTCCTTTCTCTTGGGATAAAGAACCATTTGGCTCTTTTAAATTTGAAAAGCTCACTCTGCTTAGTCTATCATCAACCAATCTAATAATTTGCTCTTGTGAAAAACGCATCTCATAATGCTCTGTAACATATGGAAGCGGATCAAGATCCAATAAAATACCAATCGATTCATCATCTTGAGCATGTTGAAAAAACAAATATCCCTCGTGTCCAAACAAGTGCTCGCTAGAAACAGATAAAACCAAGCCTAAAAAAATCCATCTAAAAAACAAGTGTCTCAATATACTACCTTTCCAATTTGTAACCATATTATGAATATCATATTAACATTTAATAAAAAATAAAAATTTGTAAAAAATGCATTATATATTTTATGACCTT
>DAHXLG010000090.1 GCA_027371775.1 bacterium | reverse complement strand
TCTAAAGTATAAACTGGAGAGAAGTGTCTTGCAGTACATGTTTTTGACTAAGCACCCACTTTAAGTAATGTAATACATATTTCATGTCGCTAGTAGAAAAATATCCTTGCGATGCATACTAAATCATACACTAAAAGCACTTTGTGCACTAGAATCTTTATATTATTTTATTTTCTCACAAGAGTCTGGAAAGTGTATGCATTAGTTTACAAGTAAACTAATGCATACACTAAAAAGCACTTTGTGCACTAGAATCTCTGTATCATTTTATTTTTTCCACAAGGGTCAGAACAAAGTGCACTAGAATCTTTATATCATTTTATTTTCTCATCTTATCTTTGTATCATTATTTTATCTTTGTATTGTTTTTTTTATTTTTTATATTATTTTATTTTTCATCTTTGGATCATTTTATTTTATCATCTTATCTTTATATCATTATTTTATCTTTGTATTATTTTATTTTCTTATTTTTATATTATTTTATTTTCTCATCTTTATATTGTCTTTTTTATTTAATCTTTGTATCATTTTATTTTCTCATCTTATCTTTGTATCATTTTATTTTATCATCTTTATATCGTCTTTTTTATCTTTTGTATCATTTTATTTTTTCATCTTGTTTTTATCTTTGTATCATTTTATTTTCTTATTTTCTCATCTTTCTATCATTTTATTTTCTCATCTTTATATCGTTTTTTTCATTTAATCTTTATATTATTTTTTTCATTTTTATATTATTTTATTTTTTCATCTTA
>DAHXLG010000008.1 GCA_027371775.1 bacterium | reverse complement strand
ATTTAAGCACTTTAAATGCATTACTTTTGTGAGTTCATGTATGTTTATTTTAGTTGAAGATGATCTAGAATCGTCTGTAGGTACTAATTGTTGAGTTAAAAACTTAGTTAGTCTAGTACTGTTGGCATGAGATAGAGCTTTTCGTAAATGGTTTTGATGGTTTTGATGTGAGGCACCTATAGCATTTATTTTTAGTTGTATTATTGCTTTAATAATTGTTGTTAAACAATCGTCTTGTATGTTTTTTAAGAAATTGTTATTCATTGCCATTAAAGTTTCAATTTGCCTTAGAATCTCATATACTTTAATTGCTTCTTGTACTGATTGTATATGATCTGTATCATTTTGGCAGTGTCCTTGTTTAAATAAAAAATCTTTTATTGCTTCTAAATCAAGCTTGGCTGATTCCATTGGTACGAATGTTGTAGGATTTTGTCTTGTGATAATTCTGATTTTTCCTGGTGCATTTATTTCAAATAAGATAAATAAAGTTACTGTTTGTAAAATTGTTAATTTTTTCATATTGACAAAAGTCTAACGTTTTGTTCTACGTGAAGCAAGGTTTATTTTTTCTGAGCAAAAAATTGTACGATCGAAGTTTCTGAAAGTATTATATTAATGCTCAACAGCGGAATCATGAGAAAATAAAAAGAAAAGTTAGATTATTAGACAAGTTATAGATGAATTTTCTACTTTACTAAACAAAACAGGATATGTAATAGCAAACTAGTTGTGTTCCAAAACAGCATTTGAAATTTTGGATAGCTAAAAGATGTCGATAGCTAAAGGTGTGGATATCTAAAGGTGTTGATATTAAAAAGCGTTTTGGAGTAATTCCAAATTTGTAATTTCCTATTGTATTGTTTAAAGCTGGTAAAATTGTTGGTGTACATGAGCTTTTAAAATACAACCAAAAGCACTAGTTGATTTGCAGTAATGGATATTGCTATTGCTATAAAATCAAAATTATAAAAGCATAGTTATTTCTTTTTCGAAGGAAAACTACACATTGTTTGAATTTAGTTTCATTTTTATGATTTTGTTAATTTGCATTTTCTAATAAATCTCTATTTTGTAGTTTAATGGAAAGTATGTTTTGGGTTTTTGATCTTATATACATAATATTTTATTTCTGTTTTTATCTATGCATGCTTATTTTAATAATATAGAATGGGCAGATGAAGTATGTTTCAAAAGCATCAAAAGCATTTTTTGGCATTTTTAAAGAACGCAATAGTAAACGCAATAGTAAGAAAAATATAGAACAGTTAGAAGTATCCAACAAGGAAAAAAATGTTATAAGTTTGAAATCTAGTTTTTTTTTCAAACAGCATAAAACAGATTTTAAGCAGCCTGCCAATTTCCGATTGCCACGAAAGGTAGACAGAGTAATTTTGGGCATTGCATACACACTTATTGCAATTGGATTGGTTGTTGTAGTTTCGTCTAGTTATGCTGCAACAAGGGTATATTCTCTTGCAAATTTTCATTTTGCAATCAAGCATCTGATTTTTTGTGCAGTTGGATTGTTTTGTATACGATTTTTTTCAACTAAGCTACATTGGTTGGATAAATTTGGTAAAATATTGTGGTTTGCAAGTGTAGTAGGTCTTGTTGCTGTTCTGATTTTTGGTGGATCTGTAAAAGGTGCAAGCAGATGGATTAGTCTTTTTGGTGTTTCTTTTCAGCCATCTGAGTTTGCAAAAATTGCAGTCATTCTTGAAGGTGCAAAATATGTCGAAAAAAACTGGAAGATGTTTGCCATTACTTATATTATTCCAATTAGTTTGATTATTCTTCAGCCAGATTTGGGAAACACTGTTCTTATTTCTTCCCTAGCAATTGCGCAGCTTATTACTAAGCGTTTTGATATGAAGTATATTCTAGTTGGACTAATTGGCGTGATTTTATTAATTACAGCTGCTTATTTTTTGTTTGATCATGTACATTTACGTATCAACACATTTTTAAATCCAACTGTAGATATTTTTGGAGCAGGATATCAAAGTTATAAATCATTTTTAGCAATGAGAAATGGTGGATTGTTTGGGCGTGGGTTTGGCAAAGGTGTGATGAAAGATTTTCTTCCAGATGCTCATACAGACTTTGTTTTTTGTGTGATTGTAGAAGAGTTTGGAGTTTTGGGCGGTTTGTTTGTGATAGGCTTGTTTTTTGCTCTTGGTTATCGGGTTTTAAAAATGCTAGCTTTCGATGAGTATATCCAAATGGTACAGTACAGTTTTGTTATTTGCATTCTTTCGCAAGCTTGGTTAAATATTGCTTCTACCTTATCGTTAATTCCTACAAAAGGTTTGACTCTTCCATTAGTAAGCTATGGTGGATCTGGCATGATCATGCAAGGCATTTCGTTTGGTATTTTAATTGCAGCAAGCAGAGTGAGTTCTAGGTTTGAAAAAACACCTGTAGCAAAATATCTAGCGCATGGCAAGAAAAATATAAATTTTAAACTGAACTCTATGATGAAACAAAAGCATTAGCTTGATCAATTTAAGTGAATGCGGTCTTGATTGCTTTGCAGTGTTTTTATTCTATCCTATACACTCGTGTTTTGGATGATGCATGGAATGTTCTATATAGATATGATTTGATATCTTACTTCTATCTATATTATTCAGTCTCGATTAATAAATTAGCCCATGTACCTTCTAACTTATCTAGGTTGCTTTTGAAAATTGGAAGAATTAATTTTTCTTTTGCACGTGTAAGACCAACATACAACAATCGATTTGTCTCGCAAAAAATATGAGAAGAAAAATCTGTGTCGCACAAAAATACGTAATTGGCTTCCATACCTTTTGATGAGTGTATTGTATTCAAAAATATACCTTGAGTTAGTTCTTGTGAGTATTCTTTATAAAAATTTTGTTCATCAGATATAGCTCCAATCGGGTCGTACTGATAAAATTTTGCATATTCAAGCAGAGTGTGTTCCCAAAAACTTTTTGCAGATTGCAACTTTTTGGATAAAAATTTTTGAGTGATTGGATGAATCGTCCAGCGTGCGCATAATGCAGAAATATCGCAAATATTGTTTTGTTTAATTTGCAAAATTGAACTTTCATCATGTCCTGTGTTTTTAAGAATTTGCATTGCAAATTTACTTTTGTTATAAATGAAATCTATTAAATATTGAAAATCTTTTATAATAGGATGTTGCATTGTAAGTGGAGAGTTTATTAGCAATCCATTTGTAAAAAATGCATGTGCTAGATCTTGTATGCGCTCTGTACGATATTTAAACAAGACCATGACATTAGATAATTGATACTTTTTAATATGCTCTGCAATTTCAGAAATATTATCAATTAACATTATCTCTATATTTCCATCTAATTGGCGCTGCGTTGAGTGTTCTACGTATTCTATTTGCAAACTTGGTCCAATTTTGTTTAGAAAAGTACATATTTTTTTTGGCAGACGATATGTATGATTTAGTTGTTTTATTTCAAAATTTTTCGATAATTTTTTTATTCTTGCTTTGTTTTTTTCAAACCCTTCAATTGTTGCTCCTTGAAAATCATATATCAATTGTTTTTTGTCACTTGCTATTATAAGCCTTCCATTAAGTGCATTCCATTCGTTTAGAATTGTTATCAGTAAATCCCATTGTGCTGTTGATAAATCTTGCGCTTCATCTATCAATAGCAATTTGATGTTGCCAAAATATTTATATAATAAATCTGCGTTCTCTTCTTTTTCAAGTTCATGCGTTGCAATTGTTATCAAATCATCATAGTAAAGCAAATTGTTACTATCTTTTAGAAGCTGTTCTTGTTGCTTTATTAAAAAATTGATGCTTCCCAATACCCATGCTGCATAATTTTGCTTGTATTGTTCGTGTTGTAGTATTCGCTCAATCGCCCATTGTGTATATTTTTCTGGCAGGTTGGGTGGCATTTTTTTTCTAAGGTCTCCAGACTTTGTAAAAAAGATTAACTTTATTTTTTGCAAGATTTCTGTATCTAAAATTTGGTTGTTTGCTAATATGCTTTCATACTCCATATTCATTTTTATTGGAGGATTCATTGTAGCAATCTTCAATGGTTTTTCAATTGTCGAAGCTTCTTCATCAATTGTAATTTTTTGTTTGAGCAGCCATGTGATTAATTTTGCAAATTCTTTATTTTTAAGCATTTGTAAAATAGCTTGATTGCGCAATGATGATGTTGCAATTTCTTTTGGTACTTGTGCTTGCCATTCTAATTTAGTTAATATGATTTTAAAAGCAAGTGCATGTAATGTTGTTATATGAACTTCATTTTCTGAAGTTTCATCTTTTTTTTCTTCAAAATCTTTTGAAGAGCTCTCATTTGGTCTATGAATGTGTTTTGTGCGAGCTTTCAGCTCATTTGCGGCAGCGTTGCTAAATGTGATGAACATGATTTCCTCTGGTTTGTTATCGTATATTTGTGAAATTAGAAAGGTTGTTTTTCCAGTTCCTGCTGATGCTTCAAGCCAGATTGTGTTCATTGCAAGATATTATATCAATTAGATTAGCTAGTGCCTACATAGTGTGCGTATGTATTTGTGTTCAGGTTCAAAAACTCAATGCAGTGTTTCCATTTGTTCGTGATTTTTTTATCAAAAATAATATTTGAATTTGGTTGTGCCAAGAGCCAGTATCCCATTGTGATTTCGCGCTCTAGTTGAAATTGTATCCAGTTTGCGAACCCTGAAATAATGATATAGTCGTTTGGTAATTTTTGTTCTTTCGTAATGTTTTTTATAACATCATTAATTTTAGTTATGCAGATATTTCCAATTTTTAAAGATTCTGGCCAAACATGATCATTTGAGTGTAATAAAAATAGACGATGCTCATCAACTGGTCCACCAGAATAAACAGGTACATTTGCAAGCATGGTTTTCTTGAACTTATTTTTGAATTTGGCAGTGGTGTTTTTTTCAGTTGGATTGATTATAAATCCAAAAGTTCTATTTGGACTGCTTTCGCAAATGAAAACAGCTGTTTGTTTGAATCTATCGTCTTTTAGCATTGGAGACGATACTAGAAAGCTCCCTTTTAGCAGAGTCATATCTTCTATAGCTTGTACGGATTCCATTTTACGTTGCAATTGCACTTTTTTCTCCCATTGTATTAACGCTTACTAAAATTTGTGTTATTTTTGATTGCTTTAATACAGTGTAGCTCAATTGCATATCATAATTCAACTGGTTAATCGAAAACGTGTGTGTTGTCTAAAAAAAGTATGCAAATGTGTGGTGGAAAGTATAAAAAAAATAGTCTCGTTGTAGGTAATTAATTATATTATAAAATTAATTATATTATAAACATGGGTAAGAATATATTATCTTGCCCATGCTTTTCGTTATAGAGTTGTCGAATAATCGGCTTGCCTGTTTAAATGATCTTTTCTCACTTAATTAGATCTTCTGTGTAGTGTTCGTAATGTACACTGTACTCCTTATCCTTGTTGGTGAGTCTATTAATAAACAATAAATCCAATTCTTCCTGTTCCTTGTTTGCTATGAGGTTATAGATAACAAATACTATATAATTATATACTATACAGGGCTTTATAGTCGATTTATCAATTTTATGTTGTTTGGTGCTTTGAAAGATTAGTCGGTTATTTCTGGATATTCATTTGGTTTTGCAAGGTAATAAGTTAGTGCAGGATTATCCTCTTGCATGCTAATATCTTTGCAATATATTCCCTCATCAAATCCGCCACGATCTGCATGTTTTTTCACCCTTGCCTGTTCAATTTGGTCTAGCGAAAAATCGCATGCTTTTGCAATTGCATGGATAACTTCTATCACATCGGCTAGCTCCGCTAAGATTTCGTTTTTATCATCCACCATGCACTCTTTTGTTTCTTCAACAAGTTTTTCTTGTAATGCTTTGAGTAGTTGTTTGCCTTCTATTTTTGTACAAGTTGTTTCGATGTCTTTTTGTGCTAATATTTCTTGTAATTTATCTCGTATTAATTTTTCTGCTTTGAATTTTCTCATTTTTTATTTTATATTGTTTAAATTATTAAAACAAGTAATAGATGTTTATTTTAATCATTACGTAGTGCTCATAGACATGAATTTAAAGGATGGTGTATGTCCTCTTACCTAAAATGATACCTGTCATCGTATTGAAAACGGATAAAACATCTCGATGTGTAGGTAACATCCTTTTCTAGTTGCATATTAAATTCATTATACACAAAAGAACTCTTTTACTTTTCTCTAAGGTTCTCGTTCACTCGTGATTTTGTTTTCTAAGTTATTCGTGCCCTATGCCAGAAAACTATTTATGAAAATTGTCCTATATCCAGCTTAATTGTGCAATTTTTTATTGGCCATATTTTTCCATCCAAGTTTTTAGAATGCTAATTGCCTGATCATATGATACTATATTTTCCTGTATAATATGAGCAAACCTGTTGATGCTCTGGTACGTACGTTTTGCCGATTGCGGGATGCTTGAACAAGGATGATTGAGTTGTCCAGCAAGATTGAACCTTGTTTGATAGAATATCATATCTCCACCATCTAGATAAAATGTTGTTTTATTCTCTATATCTTTATTATACCTATTGTATCTATTATTCTTGTGCGAATGACTGATGATTAACCAAGCTACCACATCTTTATTTTCATATTCTTTTTGCAAATGTATTCTTTGTAAATGACGTGGTTCAAGCATTCGACAACTTGCATTTGGGTTGAGTTTATCATATAGTATTTTTGCTTTTTTATGCCATGCAGTTTGCGTTGTATCACAATTTGATTTCATTTGATAATCAATTAACTTAAGTTCTTCAAGTGGCTTATCGATTTCGTTATCAGTTGGATGCTCGTCTATAATTAGATTAAACTTGTATATTTTAGTTGAGTTTTTTATGATTTCCTTGCCATTTTGATTGATTGTTAATTTGTTGATTTTGTGCATTTCATCTGGGTCTATATCCAAAATCATATCATTGGCAGAACATTGTGAGTGAATTTCTTCTTTTCCTTGAGGAGTTATTTTTACATAATGATGCAAACGGCAAAAATGTACGCCTAAAACTGGTGGAAACTGATCTTTGTTATTAATATATGCTCTTAAAATATGTGGGAAAAAGATTGGAAACGATATAGGCAATGGTGTTAATGGATTGTTTTGGTATTTTGCAAGCATAAGATGCTCATTTACTATGAAGGAAAATGGATTGCCTTTTGCATCGAAAATGTATTGTCTTGGAATACCAAGCGTTTTGTATGGAACAAATCCACGTGATATTCCCTGTTTTTCAATTCCTCTTGTATCACTAGCTGCAGAAGGAAGAAATCCATATCTAGCAACATATCCTTCCATCGATTTTCTAATGTAATTTGCTCGCAATTGAGTTATTGCAAGATTATGTTTTGCATTTAGTGTGTGCCAATATGGAATAAGCGCTGATGAGAAAATACCAATTAGCAAAATTGCAAACGCAGCTTCAATTAAACTGAATGCAGGTGTTGTTTTTTTTGAAATTTGATATGCAAGCTTCTTAATAGAATTTGAAACATGTGTTTTTTTTTGCCATTTTAGCAATGCACGCAAGGAATGTTTGCAGCTATTGGATGTTTTTGCTTTGCTATATAATGCGAGATTTTTTGTTCTATTTGTATTGTTTTTTTGTATAAAATCAATAGTTATCTCATAAGCTGTGTATTTTTTGTGAATTGTAACGTGTTTTTTAGAATGACAATTGGAACAAAGGAGCACGTAGATACAATGATCATATTGTTGTAACATTGTTATAATTTTCTTTTCTGGTTGCATCACTTCCCTCGTAATTTTATCAGTAAGTTTATGGCAGCTTGTTTGGATGCAGCTTGTTTTGATCTGCCTTTTCCAGTTGCGCTGCCAATGTTACCTGCTTTTACTTTTACTGTGTATATTTTTTCATGATCATACCCAGCTTCGTCAATTGTTTCATAGGTTGGTGTTATGCATTTTTTTTGGGTCAATTCCTGTAGTTCCATTTTCGGTTCTGTAGTTTTGATGTTTATAAACTGTTTCCATGTTTCTTCAATTATTTCAGCTGCAGTTTCATAGTTGCTATCTAGATAAATTGCGCCAATCACTGCTTCGACTGCGTCTGCTAGAACTTTTTGCGATATGCTTTCTATTTCATGTTTTAAAAGCTTTTTCAATTCCCATTTTTCAGCAATTTGTGCTAAAAACTCGCCGCTTACGAATCTTGCATGTTTACATGCCAACATTTTGATTGATTTAAGGTTTTGCGCGTACAGCATACTAGCAACTGATAAACCTAAGACTCGATCGCCTAAAAATTCCAGGTGCTCAAACAAATATTTTGGCTGCTTTTTTTGTGCACTTGGATGAGTTAAAGCGCTATTGATTAACTCTTGATTCTTAAATTTGTATATATTATGCATAAATAGTAAATGCATTAATTTACTTTAACGCAGATCCTCTTGAAGTTTGTATTTTTTAATCCAACTAGTATGCGCCATGGTAATTGCATGATCCATTTTGACCAGTTTGGTTCTACTGGCATGCGTGAGTTTGTTCCATAAAGCACGAAGAATGGTTTGCCAACTAGCTCGGTTACTGGTATTGGACCCATGAAATGTGTGTTGAAGCTATCGGATGAGCCGGTGTGGAAATCTCCTTGTACCCATACATGCCCTTGTGGAACTTTGAACTCTAGAGTGTTGTCTATATGACCTAGACCAAATGGTTGATTTCTATAAACTGTGTATGTCTTTGGCATTTTGTCTTCTGCTGCAGTCAAATTTGGCAAAGTTACTTTGTATTCTTGGCCAGTTTCCCACTCACCTGCATCATTTTTGAATTTGAATTCGCGTACAAATTCCATCTTGCTTGGTTTTTTGTTTATATAAAGCACTCCATCTTTCATTTGCACGTAGTCACCTTCAATTGCAACAATTCTTTTAACATAGTATTTGGATGGTTCTCGTAGCATGATGAAAACTGCAACATCTCCGCGCTTTGGTTTGCCTAATCTGATACCACTTTTTGCAAATGGAAGGTGGCCACCAAATGGAACTGATAATCTTGACCATGCATATTGATATTTCTTGATTAGAATTATATCGCCTGTTATTAATGTTGGAGTCATAGATGAGGAAGGAACCATAAAATGCTCTACGAAAAAAAAGCGTACGAACAAGAATACTCCAAATATTATCCAACTGTTTTTATTCCGACGCCTTTTTAACTCTTCTGGTGTTAACGTGGTTTTGTTTGTCATAAATGCCTTTCCCTTAATAATTGTGTTTGATTCTTTATTATATATGAAAATATTGAGAAAGAGAATGATATTCTGTTATGATGATTTATCAAGCAATTGATAAGAAATCTGCTAATTTGTCTTCACTAATATCTAATCAGCCTCACAGCCTCAAAGATTTATTTCTAGAAATGTTAGCTAAAGTGAGTTTTCTGTTTTAAGTTGTTCTATTTAAGGCTATTTAAGCAATTGAGCTGGCCAATCTTTTTGCCACAATTTTACTACCTAATACCTTGAATAATTCAAAAATACTTGGTGCAACTTTTTCTTTTGTAAGTGCCATGCGTATGGCAGGCGCAACTTCTTTTAATGTTTTTCCGTGTGATGCAATTTTTTCATTAAGCCATGCTGTTAAGCTTTCAATATCATCTGGCCAGTTGTTCTCTTCAATTATATTTTTGAATAGATTTTTAGTTGCTTCGTCTGCTTCGATTTTGCCAAAATACGTACCATCATTTCCATAGATTGCAGACATTGTCTCAAGTTCCGCAAGTGTTCTAGTACGTGATTTTAATTCAGACATGCCAGCAAGTACACGCTCCCATCCAGCATGATCATATTTATCCGATCCTGCAAAATTTTGTAAAGCAAGACACAAATCTTCATTGCTCATAGCACGCATATAAATAGAGTTGATATTAAGCAACTTTGGCATGGAAAAACGCGCTGGAGAAGACCGCACATGGCGGATATCAAACAGCTTGATGCATTGATCAATTGTGAGAATTTCTTCTTCAGATTTGTTCCAACCAAGGTGTATTAGATAGTTCAAAATCGCCTCTTTCAAAAAGCCCATTTTTTCGTATTCGCTAATTGTTGTTGCTCCGTTTCTTTTGGATAATTTTGCTCCATCTTCTGAGTGAATTAGCGAGACATGTGCAAATTCTGGCGTTGTCCATCCGCAAGCATCATATATTTGTTTTTGTCTATAAGTATTGTTCAAATGCTCGCTTGCACGAATCACATTTGTTATACCCATATCGTGGTCATCGACTACAACAGCAAGCATATAAGTTGGTGTGCCGTCTGAGCGAAGCAAAATCATATCATCAAGATGTTCGTTATCAATGCAGCAGTGTCCTTGAATTAAATCTGTGAATTCGGTTTTGCCAGTTATAGGACACTTCAATCTTATAACGTAAGGCTTATCAAGTTCTTGTTTTAAATCACGACACTTGCGTTCATAACCAGGAGTTCTACCCTCTTTCACAGAAAGTTCGCGCATAGCAGCAAGCTCTTCTTGCGTGCAATAACATTTATATGCTTTTCCCTCGCTTAGCAATTTTTGTGCAACCTCTTGATGACGTTTGATATTTTTTAGCTGAAATACTACGTCTCCATCCCATTTGAGACCTAGCCAATTTAGTGTATCGTAAATATCTTGTACGTGCTCTTGCTTGCTGCGTTCAATATCCGTATCTTCAATTCTAAGCATAAACTTACCGTTGCAATGCTTTGCATATAGCCAGTTGAAAAGAATAGTACGTACGCTTCCTATGTGTAATCCGCCAGTTGGTGACGGTGCAAATCTTGTTATAACCATGCGAGTAGTATATTGCAAAAATCATATTTTTTCTATACTTTTATTGGTTTTTTTTAATCCTAATTTCATCACTCTTGATTATTGGTTATCAATGGAAATTTGGATTAGTTGAATTTCAATGATTGTTATTTTGTTTATTTTAGTATCTGCAATGCCATTGATTCTATTCTAATATTTGCATATAGTGTTTTTTCATATTTTTTTATAAACTTGATCTGATATCTTAATTAATTCTTCAATTATAGGTGTTAGTGCTTGTATGATTTTTTCATGTAATAATTGTGTCTTTAGGATTTTTTTCAAGTAGAAATATTGGTTAAAAACACAATGCTTAAAACGTATAAGGTTCGATAGATTCAATTGTTCATATTCAGATTGTTCATATTACATATTGGTATGTTAAATTGTAGTATGTTAAGTTTGACTGCAAGTTAAACAAATTTGCTTCTCAGCCTAACATGCGCTTGAGCCTAGCATGCGCTTGATATATGAATATTTTTGTAGATATTTCCATGTATTATCCCACTGATTATTTATCGCATTTTCGATGACCATATTATATATTTGCGTAAGTATTTCTTGTGTTGCTTTTATGTTTAATACTTCTTTTGCAATTGTTTGATCTGGTGTTGTATATCCATTTATTTTGCACAATGTTTTTGCTCTTTCAATTGGGTCTTTGAGCATTTTATAAGCTGCATTTAGTTCTTCCTTATTGTAGCTTGTTCTAAACAACAAAAAATATTTTTCATCAAGCTCAGTAATCTCAAACTTTTCTTCTATTGCAAAAATTTTAAACGGATTCATTATAAACATCCATATTTTGAACTAGTTTTGAGAGATCCTAAAATATCTTCTAATTCTGGTCCTTTTTCGATTGTGTTGAATGATTTTCCGCATCCACATTCGTGTTTTGCATTTGGATTGTTGAAAATTAATTTGGCGCTTGTTTCCGTTTTTAAGTAGTCCAATTGTGTACCAATCACGAACAACAATGCTTTTTGATCAATGAATATTTTAAATTGAGAAAAATCCACAATGCTATCTGTGGGATTAGGTTCATGTGCAAAGTCGAATTTATACTGCAAGCCAGAGCATCCGCCTTTTACAACAGAAATTGCAATGCCAGCGTTTTTACCTAGCTTTTTTTGTAAGCAAAGTTCTTCTAGATACTTTTTTGCGCTTTCAGTTATTGTAATCATGTTTTTGGCAGCCTTTTTTTGCTCTTTTTTTTGTAATTATCAACAGCAGTTTTGATAGCTTCCTCTGCTAGAACAGAGCAATGCCATTTTATAGGAGGTAGTGCAAGAGCTTGAGCAATTTTTTTATTTGTAATTTCCATAGCTTGATCAATTGTTTTGCCAATGACTTCCTGAGTTAGATAAGAGCTTGAGGCAATTGCTGATCCGCATCCAAATGCTTTGAATTTTGCGTCTTTAATCACGTCGTTTTCTATTTTTATCGAAAATTGCAGTACATCGCCACAGCTTGGTGCGCCAACAATGCTGATACCTGTATCTGGTGCGTTTTCATCCATTTCACCAACATTCTTTGGATTATTAAAGTGATCTAAAACTTGTTTGCTGTATGCCATAAGGTCATCCTTTTTTCTATTATCCTAGTTATATCAATTTCTTGCAATAACGGTAATAAGACAATAATATTCAGTTATTGAGTGTAGCAAAAATTTTTTTAGAATTTTGATCTTACGTTCTCGTTCAGAATTCAGGTCTGCCATAATTGCTTGCTGACTTTGCCGCAACACTTTTTTATCTACAAGTTTTCAAGTTTTAAGCGGCTGTGATCAAATACGTTTTGCGCATCTGCATAGCTATGATAGCTATTATCACATAAACTTTGCACGTGAGAACAATAGCAAATTTCGATTGGATATGACAGGTATGCGCCCCATGCACAGGGTACATTCTAAGTTTGTTCAGTTTTGCGGATGTCTCAAATACGTTTTGCGATAGCTATGTGATTTATTATAGAAATCTTTTATATGAATAAAATAGCAAAGAAGTTCGTTTTATTTGTATAAGACGTGTACGCCTACATGAAGCTCAGACATTCTAAATTTACAAGAAATAATAAAAAAGCAATTCATGTGTGTTTTATTTTTTTTATTAATGTTCTCAAGAAGTATTTGATTATGGCCCATTTCTCCTATCCAATTTCAACTTTCGCTCGTGTTGCCTTCGTCTATAGCTTTGATAAATTTTTTAGTGATCCTGCATTTGATTATTTTGAGATCGATCCCTTTTTGCACCATTGACCATAGTCGACTAAGCTTTTGCATGATAATGGATTTGATATGTAAACAAAGAGTGCTAAACTTTCGTGTTGCCTTCGTCTATAGCTTTGATAAATTTTTAGTGATCCTGCCATTTGATTGTTTTGAGATCGATCCCTTTTTGCACCATTGACCATAGTGGACTAAGCTCGCGCAATTCTGTTATATGTTTTTGTAATGAAGCAATTAATTCATCTACTTCGTTTTGTTTTGTTTGACGCCCAAAACAGATACGTAAAGATGAATGTGCAAGGTCTTCGTCATCAGGATGCATCGCACGAATTACATGTGATGGCTCAAGAGATTTTGAAGTGCAAGCTGAACCAGATGATAGAGCAAAGTCGCTCATACGCATCATTAAACTTTCTCCTTCAACATACGGAATGCTGAGGTTTAAAATATGAGGAATTTTATATTCTAATGATCCGTTTATATAAATGTGAGGCATTTTTTCAACAACCTGCTTGATTATCTGTTTCTGGAATTTTGCTGCTCGCTTGAAATCTTCTTGCATTTTTTCTTTGGCTATCTTTGCTGCTGCAGCAAGACCTACGCATAATGGGGTTGGAAGTGTACCAGATCGCATTCCTCTTTCTTGTCCTCCACCGCTTATTAGATGAGATAATCTTACTCTAGGCATTTTCGAAACAAACAATGCTCCTATTCCTTTTGGACCATAGATCTTGTGTCCAGAAATACTCATCAAATCTACATCGCGTGCGTTGATTGCAATTTTTCCAAAAGCTTGTGCTGCATCAACGTGTAAGCACACTCCCTTTTCTCTGCACATTTTAGAAATAGCAGGAATATTTTGGATAACCCCTGTCTCATTGTTCACATACATAATGCTCAATATGGCAGCATCATCAAGTTCTTTTTCCAGCATTTCAAGATTTATAAGACCAGATTTTTCAACAGGTAAAAAATGAGGCTCAAAACCAGAATTTTTTAAATGAAGAAAGCTTTCAATAACGCATTTATGCTCTGTAGCAAGTGTCAAAATTTTTCGTTTGGTAGGAGACATATTTGGACCAAATACAAAACCTTTTATAGCTAAGTTGTTAGACTCGGTTGCGCCTGATGTGAAAATTATTTCGTCTGTTTGTGCGCTGATCATGTAGGCGATTTCTGTGCGCGCGCGTTCGATTGCTGCTTCTGATTCCCATCCATATTGATGGCTACGTGAATGTGGGTTTCCAAATACTTCGTTCCAGTATGGTTGCATTTGGTCTAATACTTCTTGTGCACATGGAGTGCTTGCTGCATAGTCAAAATATTTCATGATATTAGACTAACACAGATTATAGCTTGGTACTACCCTGCTTTTGAACTCTTTTAAAATAGGATGCATATCTCATCTTTTTTATAGCAATATGTTAAATTTTGCGACTTTATAATGCTTTGGATGTTCTTTTGCAAAAAAAGGCATTTAGTTTTTGGCAGAAATAATTAGTTTCTGCAAGTGTAGTTTTGTATCCAAATGATACTCTAATACCGTTGCGTATATTTTCTGGTAAGTTATCAAAAGACTCTAATATTTTCATGCCATCGAGTGCTCCGCTTGTGCACGCGCTGCCAATTGCTACTGCGATATTGTTCATATCCATAAACGCCGCAATTTCAGAGGCCGGAAATTGGCTTACCAAACATACAATATGATCAGCGAAATTATCTTGAGCATAGTTTTCTAGCATATAACTTGGTTCAATTTGCTCTTTTAATGCTTTTTTAAGTTTTTGAAAGTGAGTTTTATCAAACAGTTGCATGTATTCAAGAGCCTCTACAAATCCTGAAATAAGTGGAAGCGCTTGAGTGCCAGCGCGCATATCATTTTCTTGTTTCCCGCCAAATAATATTGCCTTGATTGGCTCGTGTGAGCATAGGGCTGCTATGCCGATTGGTCCGCCAATTTTATGCGATGATAGAGTTAGAAAATCTGCTTGTGCTGGTAGTGTTTTCATCTGAGATGCATCAATATGTATCTTACAATAATGCTTTTTGCATAGATTATATAACGTTTCTGTGTTTCTTATTTGTCCAGTTTCATGGTGTACGCCGCATATGCTAAATATACAAGGTTCCTTTTCAAGTTCTTGTTCTAAATTTTTAATGCTATCTAGTAAAATTGCTTTTGGATTTTTTGCAGTTGATGGATGTTCATACTTTGTTGTAACCACCTTTTTTGCATGATTGAATATCATGTTGTTTGATTCACTTGCGCATGAAGTGAAAACAACATATGGCATGTTTGTCATTTCTTTAACCTTGTTGCGTAGTTGCTCTAAGTAAATTGCGCTGTTATTGGCTGATTTATATAATCCTCCAGCATTTGCGTATTTCCCACTGCCCCATTGCTCAAACACTTCTATTATTTTGGATTTTGCGCATGCAAGTAGGTCAGTTGTTGCTGCGTGATCAAGATATACCATTGTGTTTCTCATTTTCGTGTTTTAAAAAACTTTTCACTTTGCTATTTGTAAAATATCATATAAATGTGTGGTATGCCATATCTTGATTTGTTAATCATTCTTGGTAATAAAATAGTTCAATAAAGAAGATTTTGATGTGTTTTTTGTAAATCATTTAGAGGTTCAATGCTCTCTCATATGATACAAACTCAGTTTTATAGAATAATATAATCATTATTTTTTGTTCTAAACCATCTGTTATGTTATACTCAACGAATTATAATTTATAAATTGTATTTAGTATAAAAATATTTGCTCAATCTATTATTTCCTGTTTGTGATCCTATCTATCACAATTGCAAAGTTTTTGCTACGATTTTTTGCAAGGCAGGTTATATAATGAGTACACGTATTTTAGAACAAATTTTACAAAATGAAGAACAAAGGCAAATGAATAGCATTTCTTTAATTGCTTCTGAAAACATAGCCTCCAAACGTGTGCGTATGGCTTTATCGAGCGTTTTGACTAATAAATATGCTGAAGGGTATCCAGGGAGTCGTTACTATGCAGGCTGCGAATATGCTGATGAAGTTGGAGCTTTTATAATGGCTGATATAGCTCATACAGCAGGTTTGATTGCAGGTGGCGTGCATGATAATCCTATTGAATTTGTGGATATTATGACTTCTACAACTCACAAAACATTGCGTGGTCCAAGAGGCGGTATTATATTGTCCAATAATCAAGAGCTTGGAGCAAAAATTGATCGTGCTTTGTTTCCAGGTGTGCAAGGTGGGCCTTTAATGAACATAATTGCCGCAAAAGCAGCAGGATTTGAAGAAAATTTAATGCCCGAGTTTAAGCAGTATGCTCGTAATGTGCTTGATAATGCGCAAATATTGGCTCAAGGTATAAAGGATGCTGGTGGTAAGCTTGTCACGGATGGTACTGATAATCATCTTATGATTCTTGATTGTCGTAGTTTTGGTCTTGATGGCAAAGGTGCAGAAAAATTACTAATGGATGCAAATATATTAGTTAGCGTATCAGCCTTAATTGACGATACTTCGTGGATCAAGCCAAGTGGAATACGTATAGGTACGCCATATATAACAACGCTTGGAATAGAGAGCATGCAAGAGTTTGTAGATATTTTAGTAGATTGCTTGGTAACCAAAAATACTGCTCGTTTGGGTGAATATACAAAAGCTTCTGCAAACAGATTATTCCCAAAGTTTCTTAATTAGGTTTTATATATGCATGCTATATGATTTGATCGATTTTATGGTGATTTATAATCATATTTCCAATAAAATAAAAGTATTGTAAAGAAGTTTTATTATATGATATGTTGCGATATTATATTAGGTTTTTAATTGATATTTAAATAAGGTTCTTTTTAAAATTTTTAGAATAAGATATGTTTAATTAATCAATTCTTCAACTACGGATTTGAGTTATTATGCGAAATTACTATTTTGCTTGAGTGCTAAGCATTTTTCTTCTCAAGTTTTAGGTATTTTCATCAGAGTTATGTACTATGCTTGCGATTTCTTTTCTATAAGCTCCAAAAAGTTGACTTGGAAAAACTTGATGTCTCTCTTGAGAACCTGTTAACATTGCTCTTATTGTAATTTGTGATTCTGGTAAACCTAAGATTATTTTTTTTGTTTCATCTAAGGAATTGAGTTGAGCGATTATCAAAGCGTAAACTAGTGCATGCACGCCGCACGTCATTCTATCGGTATGAGTGCCTATCTGTAGTTCTGTGCTGAATACTGTTGCTGTGTATTGATCAAAAGTTGTACGATCATATCGTTTAAGATTATTTAAAAGAGTACTGGCATTTTCAGCATTTCCACGTAAAGAGTCTACTACTGTTATGTTTTTGGTTGTTTTATCTGCAACGAGTAATGTCCAATGTGCATTGTTTGCTATTGGTATGATTATGACATTTACATTATTAAGTGCAAGAGCTTGAGCAACTTGATTTGCCATGTTTTTTATTTGGCAAGGGTGTGCAGTAGATGTGACTATTCCTCCTTTTATTGCTCCATTCATCTGATAATATTCAAAAAATTGGTTTACGATATCAGATTCTAAAAATTGTCCATTTATCAATGAATTTCCGTTTGAACCATGATTTGTTGAATATGAAACTTCGCAGCGAGGTTGCTTGGTTAATATTTCGCAAATGATTCTTGCAATTTTAACGCTTAATAGGTTTGGGTTTTTCCATGATAATGTAGAATCTTTTTGTTCAATACTACCCAACAGCCATACAATCATTTCATGAGATATTGGGTATTTTTTGTAATTTGTTCCAATTTTTAGCATTATGTCATTTTTCGCAATTTTGGTCATTATATAAGGTAGGTTCCAAGGTGTTCTACTTCCGTTGATTTCATTTAGTCTTTCTAAAACTTCACTTGCATTTGCATCTTCATATGTCATTATATGATTATTGTTATAATCAAAAGAGTTGTCAGAACTCTCGCTCATAGTTAATATCTCGCTCATAGTTAATATTCTAGTTTTGGCATCTAGCGTGTTAGATATATTTTGTGATTCGTTTGGTTGCATCTGTTCTAATATTTTTTCTAGTATTTGGACTAAATTTATTTGTGCAGCATGTTGTTGTATTGGTTGTTGTAAGGGTCGTGGTGAACTAGGTCGTAGTGAACTAGGTTCTACAATTTGTTGTTGCAAGATATTGTTTAATCCGACTTGTTTAAGTAAGTTTAATTCTTCCTCATTTAAAGGATCATCTGAAATTGTTTCAAGTTCTTTGTTTGAGAATAAAGATAGTAATTTTATATCTATATTTTCTTGTTCATGGTCAAAAAACGTGTTGCGAATATGGTCTATACCAAATAGTGTCTCATTTTGAGCATGCGCGCATGTGAATGTGGAAGTCATGATAAGATAGATTGCAAATTTCATACTGTTATGTTACTATAAGATTATAAAATGAAGCTAGCGTGTTTTGGCTGTTAGTTATTTTTTAATTATTACGATAGGAAAGTTCGAATAATTGATTGAATTTCAAAAATCAATGAATAATTTATAAGGATCTAGAAACTCTGGCAGAGCTAACAAATAATATGAAGTACTCAAGCATAAGTGAGCTTAAGATGAAAGCGAATGCCGCGTGCTTGTAGTATGAGCAATATTTTCTATTTCATAGCTTTGATTTCTATTTAATAAATAAATGGGATTAGCGAAAATTTTGTCTTATGTTTCGTGCCTTGAAATGATCTTTACATATCGTTCCAAGGTGCATTAAAAAGACAAAGCTTTATTTCGGATAGTAAGTCTACAAGATGGGATGGTAAGGATCCTAATTACAATCATAGAAAATACTATAGATTCTTCCTAATAAATTGCTTTGATTGCTACAATTTTTTTATGTGTTGTGTACTTAAAATAACAAAGCTTTTATATCTCTATACGTATTTGGCGCATTAAAATGTGTAGCTTTTATACGATGAAAATAACGCGCTAATTTTCTGATCTATTAATCGCGCTTAACTGGAGCTAATATGAACGTTGCATCTTTAATTTCGCCATTGATTAGCACTGGTGAGTGTGGATTGTTGATTTCAAATGTAATTTTCCCAGAAATATTATTCAGCATTTCTAGTAATAATCGCGCATTAAATGAAATTTTCATTTCAGGTCCTTGGTATGTGCATTCAAGATCATGAGTTCCTGAAGATAGTGCGCTTTCTGCTAGAATGGAGCATTGTGCTCCAAGTAATAATGTTATAATTGGTTGATTTGTGTTTGCGAAAATCATCATTCGCTCAATTACGTCTATAAAATCTTTTGTATCAATTGATAGTTTAGCTACTGATGATGTTGGAATGATTTTTTGATATTGTGGGAATTTACCTGCTATTAAAAGCGTTTTCCATACTGCGCTCGCTGTTTCTGTTTTAAATTCGATACATGCGTTTTTGCCAAGGTTTAGTTTTATTGTACCTTTCGCTTCGTCTAAAAGTTTCACTAGATCATTGATCGATTTTCTTCCCATGATCCAGGCGTTGCGTACCTGAGTTTTGTTAGGCATTGTTTTAAGTGCGAGACGTAATCCATCTGTAGCGCACATATTCAATGATTCTTGTGCATCTATGCAAACACCGTTTAAAAATGGACGAGCTTCGTCGTTTGATGCAGCCCAGCGTACTAATTTTAGTGAATTGTTAAATTCGTGTGCATCTAACTCAATTGTTTCGCCATAGGCATCTACCCATTCTGGCCAGTTTTTGTTGCTGAATTTGGAAAATTTAAACTCACCGTGTCCAATTTTAATTGTGTAGTTTTTCTCTTCTTCAATTATTTCAAATGTTTCGTCATTGCTTTTGCGCAGTAGTTCATAAAATGAGAATCCTGGTAAATACATATCGCATTTTTGCATTTTTTCTTGTGTTTTGTGCTCTAAAAAGCGTTCTCCATCCATTGAGCTGATTGTGAATGTTTCTGCGTCTGATTTTAGTCGTACGGAAGAAAAAAGTGCGTTGATCGCCTTTTTATCGATGTTGTTTTGGTGTGCTGCTAACATGGATAGGATTTTTTTTCTATCAAATACTAGTGCATTTGTAGCTTGGTTCATAATAGCATTCCTTCTGGTTTCTCAATGTAGTTTGCAAGTGAGCTGAGGAAATTGGATCCGTCTGTTCCGTCTACAACCCTGTGATCGCATGAGAGAGTTGCTTTCATAACTCTTTGTGGTACAAATTTTTCCCCATCAAAATGTGCTTTTGTGTAAGTAGCTGCAATTGCCAAAATTCCAACTTGTGGAGGATTCAATATTGCTTCAAAAGATTCAATTCCAAACATGCCAAGATTTGAAATGCTGAATGTGCCACCTTGCATTTGCTCAACTTTTAGCTTGCCTTCTTTAGCTGCTTTGCTTAGCGCTGATAATTCATTGCTAATTTCTTTAATACCTTTGATATCTGCGTTTGCGATAACTGGAGTAACCAAGCCGTTTTCGATTGCAATAGCAATATTTATATTGCAGTTTTCATGTTGCATGATTTTGCTGTTGCCGTTTTTATCTGTTTCATATGTACGGTTTAAAATTGGATTTTCTCTTAGAGCTAGTGCTATTGCTTTTATAAAAAATGGTGTCATAGAAACTTTGGTGCCAAATGTTTCTAATAGATTTTGCTTGATTTTTTCTAGTGCATCCATGCAAATTTTCTTTTGTAAATATATATGTGGAATTTCCTGCTTGGCTTGCGTTAAGCGTTGCGCTATTATTTTGCGCATGTTTGTCATTGGAATTTCATAGCTTTTTTCAGCTGAAGCTAGTTTGATCGTTTTTTGTACTAGGCTATCTATATTCTCCAAATCGCGTTTGATTACCCTGCCTTTGGGACCAGATCCATGTACGCTAGCAATATCTATCCCTTTTTGATTTGCTATTTTTTTTGCAAGTGGAGATGCGTATACCCTTCTGCTTGATTGCATATTAGCTGATTCATCAGATTGTAGTTTTTCTTCTTTTTGCACTTCTTGCTCTGATTTTTCCATTGCTGGTGTGTTTTCGTTTTGCTTTAGAAAACTTGCATTGTCTTTTGCAAGAAGTGTTTCCCATGAATCTGGAGCTTTTTCTCCAGGTGCTAAAATGTATCCAATTACGCAATTTACTGGCGTATCTTTTTTTACAACGTCTGCAATATATCCAATAACTCCATTTTCAAGAGCTTCGATTTCCATAATTGCCTTGTCAGTTTCAATTTCAGCGATAACATCGCCAGCCTTAATTTGTTTTCCAACTTCTACTAACCAACTGCTCAACACCCCAGTTTCCATCGTTGGTGAGAGCTTTGGCATTTTAATTGCTATAGCCATGGCTTTAATATAGCAGAAATTGATTTTTTAGTAAAAGAGACTAAACGTTTCAGTATTATTCCATTTTTAATTAGATAATTTTTCTTTTTTATTGTTTTGTTTAAAGCTTATATAGAAGCTCTTGCGAGAGATATTTTGATGCAAATTATAATACTTCAATTGCAATCGCAATGCTTTCTCCTTCAATGTTGCTTGTTACTGCAACCGCTAATCCAGATTTTTGATTATTCCACATACCGTTTATAAGATTTTCTAATATACTAAGGCTAGACAAATCTCCAGTTACGCAAGCTCCGCCTGAAATATTTATCTTGTTTTCGTTAATAGAAAATGCTCTTTCAAATGCGATAGTGGTTGTTGCACACAGCTCGTGTACCTCAAATAAATTAATTGCTTGTGGATCTATTGTGTGTTTGCGAAACAGATTGGAACAGGCAAAAATCGAGCTTGTTATAGCAGCTTTTCTTGGTCCAGAATATTTTGCAAAGCCTATGATTTTCGCGTATGAATCATCTGTTTTTTTTTTGCAGATTAGCGTATGTGAAGACCCTGCTCCTGCTTTTGCATATAAATTAGCGCTTTTTGATGATGAATGATTGGAATTGTTTTTTTTTGCTCTCGCTGCTGTGCGAGCTAGGTAAGCATGTTGTTCTTGTTCGCTTATGTTGTATATGTGTGCGATTTTTTTGCCATTTTCTTTATCTTCTTGGCTGAAGATTTCATGCTCTTCTTGCGATAATGTCATGCATAAAGCTGCTTGTTTTTGATTGTAATTGAGTGTGTGACAAGCTTGTATTATTGTCTCAATTCCAGCATTTGTTTGTTTGATTATATGTGTTGTGGTAATGTGCATAGGCAAATCTTTTATAATATCTTTTGCTCTTTTAGAAACGATATTTGGCGTGCCTAAAATGAATTCTGATGGCATGATTCCAGCCTTGTTGATGAGTTTGCATATGTTTTGTTCGCTGCTAGTTATTTTGCTTATGTACATATATATGAGCATGATCTAAGCATGGTTTAGAAAAAGTTAATTGAATAAAACCTTGTGTTTTTAATGATTTCAATAAAAGTTTTCATTCATATATGTTTGTAATATTTAGAAGAAATCAGAAGAGCAAATATAATCATTAAATAATTTGTTCGCTTGAGAATGAAATTATTCTCATGGAAGAACTGCTATGATGGGCAAGTTTGAAAGGATTTTTGATAAGTATGCTTTAAGTGTGTTTGACTAGTACATTGTTTTATGAGTAATTCAAAAGCAAGCTTTTCGATTCTTGAATCTTTTTGATGTTTCATAGCATTGTTTGAGAATGAAATTCTTGGCATGAAATAACTTGATGATTGGGCAGTTTGAAAAGTTTGAATGATATAAATATATAAAGTCTATAAAATTTTTAGTTCGTCTTTTTAAAATTTTCAATTAATTCAAGAACTGCACTTAGTGTTTCTTCGATTGTTCCTGGTGTGATCTTGTGATGATAACCCTCGTGATCCTTTTCCAAATTTTCTTTGCTAATTTTTTCTCTAATGACTTGCATTCTAATGCACATATCGTCTGAATTGCGAGCGAATAATCTCTCTTGTAAGGTTGATTCATCAGGTGGTAAAAGATATATGCCAAGTACGCGCTCTGGCCATCTTGCATAGGCGGCTTTAAATCCTTCTTTTGAGAGACACATTATTATTTTTTTTCCTTCGTTTAGTGATGATTCAATTTGCTCAAAAGCTGTTCCATAAAAATTATCAAATTGCTTAGTGTGTTCTAGAAAAAACTCTTGTGTGATTTTTTCTTCAAAATCTTCGCGCGTTGTGAAAATATAGTCTATCCCGTGCTCTTCTTCGTTTCTTTTGGCTCTTGATGTGTATGAAATTGATCTTGTAAATTCAAGGTCTTCTAGTAGTTTTGCAATCGTTGTTTTGCCAACGCCTGATACTCCACTTAGTATTACTATCATGTTAGTCTCCGTGTGTTATTTTTCATCTGCTACACTATTTTCGGTTGCTTCATCAAAGGCAGTGGCATCAAAATGCTCTTCTTTGTTTTCTAGTTTTGCGTTTTTTTCTGCGTTTGGCAGAGGTTCGATCATTTGATTAATTGCAGGCCAGATTTGAGCATATTTTGCATTGTGTTCGATCCATTTTAATTTGCTATTTAAATCATGAGAGATCGCGTTGGCCGGACAAGCAGTTTCGCATAAACCACAATCAATACATAAGTTTGGATCAATTACAAGCATGTTTGCCCCCCTTTTAAAGCAATCTTTAACAGGACAAACTGCTACGCAATCAGAGAATCTGCATCCAAGGCAATTTGGGCCAACAACGTACATACATATATTATATTGTATGTGCAAGTTTTCGACAACTAATCATTGATAGAGCATCATAACATGCTTATTGCAATAACTTAGGTTGATCTTGTGGTCTAAACTAGGATGTAGTTTGGATATTTTATAAAAAAATCAGAATAAGAAAAATTAAATATTATTGCACCAAAAAAGGTTTATAGATATGATTTATAAGTAATGAAACACATAGCCATAATTATGGATGGTAATCGCAGATGGGAAAAAACAAAACCTTTAGCGCGCTCATGCGATGGATATAGAAAAGGCGCAGAAATAATAAACCAGATGATTGAAAAAGTGATTGAACTTGGAGTGCCATATTTAACAGTGTACGCATTTTCGTATGAAAACTGGCAAAGACCGATCAAAGAAATTGCTGCAATAATGAATATTGGAATGGAGTGGTTGATATCATATAAAAATCTTATGATCAACAATGGAATTAGGTGTCGCATTATAGGCAATAGAGATTTAATTCCATATGGAACACTAAATCAGATAGAAGAGATAGAAGAGGCAACTGCACATAACAGCAAATTAAATTTCCAAGTTGCAATAAGCTATGGATCACGCGATGAAATTTTACGCGCATGTTTAAAATTTTCAAAGCAAATTAGTTTAAAAAAAATCAAAACATTAGATGAAAAAGATTTTTCACAATTTCTTGATACAAGCAATATTCCAGACCCAGATTTATTGATTCGTACAGGTGGACAGCGTCGTTTAAGCAATTACATGTTATGGCAACTTGCATATACTGAGTTATATTTTATAGACAAATTATGGCCAGATTTCACAAAAGAAGATTTAGCTCTTGCGGTAGAAACATACAACAATACTCAAAGAAGATTTGGGAGAATATGAGAAAATTTTACTACATTGCACATATATGCGCAATATTTTTTCTAACTGCAAATTTACAAAATATAAAAACAGCTCAGGCTAGTGCGATAATACAAACTAGCTCTATTTTGCCAATTGAAGCAGAACTGAATAAAATAGATAGCACATATATTGTATTAATCGATTTTGATGCAATATTAATTCCATCCCAAAATGAGATGAGAGACAAAAAATTATTTAAACGCATATTTAACAAACTTGTGAAAGAGAATGCAGTTAAAAAAGAACAATGGAAAAAAGTATCGAAAAGTGTAAAAGAGCTTGCAGATAAAAAATGGCCAAAGACAATACAAAAATTATTAGACAAAGAAGTTAGAGTCATCATATTTACATTTGAAAATAACATACATGAACTAAAAGCATACGAAATAAACACGAAAGAAAACCTTGCTCTCAAAAAAAATCAAGAAATAAAAATTTCTAGAAAAAATTTAAATGAAATAGAAAGCAAAGTAATAATCATAACTCCAAGACGCAAAATACTAGATTCAATAACAAATCACAAAATAACCAAAATAGAATATACTTATCTTGCAAACTTACCAAAATTAGATCATGAAACAATTGCTAAATATATATTGAACAAAGCTCACAATAATAATCACCATAATAAAAATTCTTGATAAACAATAGTTAATAATAAAAATATTATGCTCATCTGTTTTTGCGATTATGTTTATGAAGTATTCTTTTGTGCTATAAAGAAATAGCTTGTATAAGCTTTGTGTTGTGTTTAGTTTGATCAACTTTTTGCGATTTATCTTATGATTACTAAATTTTTTTTGATAACGTAATTGATTTTTATGATTTTCAAGTGAATGTTTTTCTTATCTTGAGTTGTTTTGCAAAAACTTATCTGCTTTAGATGATTTTGATTTTAAAATTGCAATAGCAAAAAAATCTTACTTGCAATAGCAAGAAAAATGCTTCATCAATAATAGTTAATAATAAAAATGTGATTGTCATCTGTTTTTGCTATTATGTTTATGATTATCTGTCTTATATCGTTTTCATTTTAAATATGTAAAGTGGTATATTTATCTTTGTAAAGTATTTTTGTTATAATCTATTTTACAAAGATTTTTTTGATAACTTCGTCTACTGATTTGATTGGAATAATTTCTATTGAGCTTTTTATTTCCTGTGGAATTTCATCTAGATCGTTTATGTTATCATGCGGTAGGAATACTGTGTTGATTTTTGGTGTGCGTCTATATGCTGCCAAAATTTTCTCTTTGATTCCTCCAACTTTTAATACTTTGTACAAGCTTATTTCGCCAGTGATTGCTATATCTCCACGAATTGGCATTCCTTTTACTGCGCTAAGCATTGCGCAAAACATTGCAACTCCTGCTGATGGACCATCTTTTGGAACTGCTCCTGATGGCAAATGTATATGAATGTTTTTTTCTTTTAGTGCGCTTAGATCAACTTTGTATTTTGTTGCGTTTGCAAGAAGATATTTGAATGCCACTTCTGCTGATTCTTTCATCACATCGCCAAGACGTCCTGTGCATTCTACTTTGCCATTGCCGGGTACCATTTTTGCTTCTATATAAAGTACTTCGCCCTCTTGTCCTTCTCGCTTATCAACGTATGCAAGACCTGTTGAAATTCCAATTTCCGGTTTGTGTCCGCGTTGTTCTGGTGTGTATGTTGGATGCCCTAAAAATTCTTTGATTTCTTTATCCGTAATTTTCACTATAGCTTTTTTGTTGCTATTCTTTTTGCCGCGCGCATGCTCTTCAAGTGAGCACATTGTTTTACGCATTAGTTGTGCTAGTTTTTGCTCTAAACCACGTACCCCTGCTTCATATGTATATTCACGAATAATTTTATCAATTTCTTTATTACCTAATTTAAATTCGTTATCTTGAATGCCATATTCTTCTTTTAGTTTTGGAATAATATAGTTTTGCGCTATCATGCGTTTTTCTTCTTGCGCGTAACCTGATACTTCGATTATTTCTAAGCGGTCTAATAATGCTGGCTTGAGATCAAGTGTGTTTGTTGTACACATAAATATTACTCCAGAAAGATCAAATCCCTCTTCAACGTAATGATCTTGGAACGATTTGTTTTGTACAGGATCAAATACTTCAAGTAGCACATCTTCAGGGTTGCCGCGCCAGTCATTTCCCATCGCTCCAATTTCGTCGAAAATGATTAGTAAGTTTGATGATTGTGCATCCTTAATTGCCTGCATTATTTTGCCTGGCATTGCGCCTATGTATGTTCTTCTGTGTCCTCTCAAGACTGCTTCATCACGTACTCCACCTAGTGGAATACGCATTGTTTTTAAGCCCATTGCAAGTCCTGCAGCATGTGCTAGCGATGTTTTTCCTGTACCGGGTGCGCCGTGAAAACATAATACAGGTGAGCGAGTAATATTCTTTACTCTCTTATGTTGAATTATCAATTCATAAATACGTTCTTTAGCTTTTTTCATCCCGTAATGTGAGTGTTCGAGCATATCTTTTACAGTTTCTAGATTTGCCTCCATTTGTGTGTTTTTACCCCAAGGAAGACTCAAGAAGAATTCAAGATAATTGCGAACCACAGATGCTTCTGCTGAAAGTGGATTCATCATTTTCAATTTTTTCAATTCGCCTTTTGCCTTAGCACGCGCGCTTTCAGAAAGTTGAGCTTGATCAATTTTCATTTCAAAGCGATAGATTTCTTCTTTAGCATCATCCACTTCGCCAAGTTCTTTTTGAATTGCTTTCATTTGCTCATTGAGGTAGTATTCTTTTTGGTTTTTTTCAATTTGTGCTTTTATTCGACTTCTGATGCGTCTTTCTGCTTGCAAAATTTCCATCTCAGATTCGATGTATTTTAACATGCGTTCAATTAGTTTTGTTGCATCAAACTCTTCGAGTACGTGCTGTTTATTTTCAGATTTCATTTCCATATGCGTTGCAATGATATAAGCAAGCTTGAATGAATCGTTGATATTCTCAAGATATCCTGCTAATTCTGCAGAATATTTCTTTTGCGTTTTCATGTATTGATCAAACGTTGCGCGCAACGTTTTGCGCAAAGCAATTTGCTCTTCATTGTTTTTTTCTACATATTCTGTTTCGATCAGTTCTGCTTTTATGCAAAGATGATCTGAATCGTCGATTTTTATTATTTCTTCTAATCTAGCAAGATTTTCACCTTCTACTAGTATTTTAATTGTGCGATCGGGCAGCGTGATCGCTTGCTTGATTTTTGCAATAATACCAATTTCATATAAATCATCGAGCGTTGGATCTTCTACTAATGCGTCTTTTTGCGCTACAAGGAAGATATATTCGTTTGCTGCTTTTATCGCTTGAATTGATTTTTCTCTTCCCACAAATAACGGTAGAGTCATTCCAGGAAATGCTACGACATCTCTTAATGGTAGCAACGGTAAAGTTACGCTTTTAGATGATGATTCTTTTGATATTTTTGACAACATCAACCTCCGATGGATAGAATATCATATTTTATTTGTAAACAACAATGTGGAAATGGTGAAGTTGCAGTTGAATTTAGAAAACATTATTATTGATAATATTTATTTTTAAGTAACAATCTTAATATAGTAGTGGTTTTATAAATAAATCGCTTGGAAAAGCTGCTTGTGAAAATATTGCCAAAAAATTTTACACTCATTTTAATAAATAAGTTTGATCTGTTAGCTTGTTAAAGCTCTTTTAATCTAGATTTAGTGCTTAATTTTTTTTTAATAATCTATTGACAATTGGTGTGGAAAGTTTTATAAGTATGTTATGAATAAATTTACTTTAATTTTTACAAACTTTTTTAGTTTTGCTTTATGTTTCGATTCAAGTGCTTTGAGCATTAGTTTTGGAAAAAATACGAATTGTACTAATTATTTCGATAATAAAACACAGATGTTTGAAACCCAGGTGTTTGAGGTTAAACAAGGACAAAATGATTTGCTGATAGATAATATGGCTAGTACGTTGGCTTCAAAATATTCTTTAATCGATGTTTCCATAATTGCTAACAGCATAGTGGCTTCACAAGGTAAAGAGAAAGCAACTCAATTTTTTAATTTAGTTGGTATGTTGAATAAAATTAGTGGCATCACTTTTGTACTAACTGATCAAGAAAAGTCTTTGTTATCAGATGCTTTTTTTGGGTTTGTGAATTCTACTGATGTTTCAAGTTGTATTTTTCATGTTGGAGGACCTAATTACTCTGGGTCTAAGGAGACTGTTGAGTATGTTGATTTAAAAGTTATTACTCCTGAAGTAGTTAATCAAGAGGAGGTTAAGCAAGCGTGGAATACCTTGTTTAATTTATTGGAAAAGATTTCATATGCTGATTGCGCAAAGCTAATTAAGCCATTGTTTTCTGCTGATAGTTCTGCAAGGTTTAATGTTACAAACACTTTGTTTTTAACGCGTACTCCATCTTCTCAAAGATCAGAAACTAGACGTGCTATTGCTCGTGAGCAAAAAGAGGAACAACAGTACTGTTTTGCTCTTGTGAAAGAAGAACGTGATAGGTTAGTTTTTGAGTTTAAACAATCAGACGAATTGATTAATCAAGTTTTGCATTTTGAGAGTACTCTTGTGCCACAAAACTATGATTTTTTATCTTGTGATTTTAAAGCGGTGAAAGAAAGATTTCTTGCTCTTGCTTCTAAATTGCCTGATAAAGGTGAACCTAACCCTGCTTCTCTAGGTTCAGATGATGAAAGACAAGAAAAGCAATTTCTTACAGCAGCTAACCCTGCTTCTCCAGGTTCAGATGATGAAAGACGAGAAAAGCAATTTCTTACAGCAGCTAACCCTGCTTCTCCAGGTTCAGATGATGAAGGACAAGAAAAGCAATTTCTTGCAGCAGCTAACCCTGCTTCTCTAGGTTCAGATGATGAAAGGACAAGAAAAGCAATTTCTT
>DAHXLG010000089.1 GCA_027371775.1 bacterium | reverse complement strand
CGAAGTGCACTGACCCTTGTGAAGATGAGAAAATAAAATGATATAAAGATGAAAAAAATAATACAAAAATAATATGAAAAAATATAACGATACAAAGATAAGATGAAAAAATAAAATGATACAAAGATTCTTCTATGAGTATGCTTTTTATCATAAACGACCAAAAGTATACTCCTAGCAAACCCCTTGAGTGAGAAAATAAAATTCATCAGAGGACAAAAACATCTCGAGGCATGTTTTTGACTAAGCACGAAGTGTAGAACCCTTGTGGAAGAAAATAAAATAATATAAAAATGAAAAAATAAAATAATACAAAGATGAAAAAAAAACAATATCAAAATAAAATGATATAAATACGATAATATAAAATGATACAAAATAAGAAAATAAAATGAGAAAATAAAATGATACAAAGATATAATGAGAAAATAAAATGATACAATGATGTGGAAATGAAATGATACAAATATGAAAAAATAAAAAAATATAAAGATAAGAAAATAAAATGATACAAAAATGAAAAATAAAAATATAAAAATGAGAAAATAAAATAATATAAAAATAAAAATAAAAAACGATACATATGATACAAAGATAAGATGAGAAAATAAAATGATATGAAGATGAGAAAATAAATTGATCTAAAGATAAGAAATAAAATAATACAAAGATAAAATAAGAAAATAAAATAATATAAAGATAAGATAAGAAAATAAAATGATACAAAAAAGTGGAAATGAAATGATATAAAGATTCTTCTAG
>DAHXLG010000088.1 GCA_027371775.1 bacterium | reverse complement strand
AAAGCGAGCAATGATTTTTTCATGTTTTGTGTATTTAAGTCTGTGAACAAGTGATTCAATTTCTTTTAGTGTGCTCATTTCTAACGGATTTGAATGCGATAACAAACAAGCAAACACTAAAAGTATTTTTTTTTGTTGCATGCGCATGATTATATACGTTTGTCCAACTAATGCAAGTTTCTATTGCTCTAGAATTGCAAGCCATTTACATTTTTATTTTAACTTGATTTATAATATCTTATTTAAGCTGCTAGAATCAATACTTTTCTCTAACGTACGCATAGCAATTGATTCTAGAGTTACTGAGTATCGAATCGATTGTTGTACAGAAGAAGCTTTGTGATGTTTGTGTTATAATCAGCTAAAGATTAGCTGCATTTTTATAAAACGCGCAAGTTTTGAGGCGTTGGGTGTATCATTAACAGTTTTATTGAGCGTTTGATCATATCAACTGTTTTTTGTTCAAGTGGATTTATATACAAAAATGCAGGCAAATGCCAAAAGTAATTTTTTTTGTTTCATGCGCATAATTATATAATTGTAATAGTTAACAGAATATTAACGATTTTTTAGATTTTAAAAATAACACGTTAATAATTTTTGATAAAATGTGTTGCTATAAGCAATCAAGATTCTTATTGAATGTGTTTAAGCTTAGTCAGTAGAGGAAATAATAGCAACGTCTCCGCAATTTCCAAAGTCATCACATATTTGTTCTACTGGTGTTTGTGGACACAATATTAGATTGTTAATGCATTTTGGTC
>DAHXLG010000087.1:149-767 GCA_027371775.1 bacterium | reverse complement strand
TTTATTTACTCATCTTTATATTATTTTATTTTCTTCTAGATTTATGCTAAAAGCATAAATCCTGACACAAGAGTCATCAAAAAGTATATGTATTAGTTTACTTCTGAGAAGACACTTGCAGTGCAAACTAATACATATACTAAAAAGGACATCTTACATTAGAATTTATGTATCATTTTATTTTCTTATTTTATCATTAATTTTATTCTCTTATCTTTATATCGTTTTATTTATGTCTCTTTATATTATTTTATTTTTCATCTTTATATCATTTTATTTTCTCACTTTTATATTATTTTATTTTCTTATTTTATTTTTGTATCATTTTATTTCTTATCTTATCTTTGATTTTATTTTCTCATCTTTTATTTTATTTTCTCATTTTTGTACCATTTATTTTCTTATTTTATTTTTGTATCATTTTATTTTATCCTCTTTATATTGTTTTATTTTCTCATTTTATCTTTATATTATTTTATTTTCTTATTTTTATATCATTTTATTTTCTCATCTTATCTTTGTATAATTTTATTTTCTCATTTTGTATCATTTTATTTTCTCATCTTTATATTGTTTTATTTTCTCATTTTATCTTTATATTATTTTATTTTCTTATTT
>DAHXLG010000086.1 GCA_027371775.1 bacterium | reverse complement strand
TAAAGATGAAAAATAAACTGATACAAATATGAAAAATAAAATGATACAAAGAGAAAAAAATAAAATAATACAAAGATTTATAAATTAAATGATATAAAGAGAATAAAATGATATAAAAATAAAAAAAATAAAATAATGTAAAGATTAGAATATAAAATGATATAAATATAAGATAATAAATAAAATAATACAAAGATAAGTATATAAAAATATCACAAAAATAAGATAAGAAAATAAAATAATATAAAGATGAAAATATAAAATAATATAAAGATAAGAATATAAAAATAAAATAAAAATAATACAAAAATGAGAAAATAAAACGATACAAAGATAAGATGAGAAAATAAAATGATATAAAGATGAGAAAATAAAATAATATAAAGATAAGATGAGAAAATAAAAAGATATAAGATGAAAAATAAAATAACACAATAATGATAATATAACATAATAAAAAAAATAAGAATATAAAATAATACAAATATTAAATTAAATAATAAAAGATGAAAAAATAAAATAATAAAAAGATACAAAAATTAGAAAATAAAATAATATAAAATAAGATGAGAAAATAAAATGATACAAAGATGATAAAATAAAATGATACAAAGATAAAATGAGAAAATAAAACTATACAAAGATTTTAGTGTATGCATGTTTTTTCTAGATTTATGATTTTAACCCTTGTGGGAGAAAATAAAATGATATAAAGATGAGAAAATAAAATAATATAAAGATAAGATGAGAAAATAAAAAGATATAAGATG
>DAHXLG010000085.1 GCA_027371775.1 bacterium | reverse complement strand
GGCTGTCATTATTTGGTATCGTGGTCTTCCAAAAAATACGGGAACGTTGCAAAACATATAATCTATGGCGACCAAGAAGACCTTTGTATAAAAGTGGCTCGCCTTATGTCCAACGACAGACATGTTTTCCAAGTTGAAATTACAGAGGTAAATTCTGGTAAATTAATTAATTGGGGAACCAAAGAAAACGACGGAAACTAGATAAGTAGGCAACACCGATAGGGGAGAGGTAATTTGTTAAAAATGGATTCACAGTTATAGTGTGCAAAACAATATGTTGACAACAAACCATAATTGCATTATATAGGCAGCCTATGATGTGTGGACGTGGCGGAATGGTAGACGCAGCAGACTTAAAATCTGCTTCCCCTTAGTGGGAGTATGGGTTCAAGTCCCATCGTCCACACCAAAGATTCAGCGAGCGGATGGGTATGGATATTCCATAACCAAGATAGCACCAAACAAAGGAGAAGCGGGAACAGGGGTTGCTCACGCCGCCGCGCTATCCCTCCCCATCAATGGCAGGAATGCCTGGGTTTCCCGCGCAATTTGATGAAAACAATATTCATCTCAGGATCAATATCGATTAATCGTATGCATGAAAAAGTGCAGTCGAGGATTAATAACGTCATTAATTCAGGATTCAACATTGTTGTTGGTGATGCCAACGGCGCCGACAGGTTTATCCAGGAACATCTACACGCCTGCCATGCAGACAAGGTGACTGTTTATTACACGGGGGAAGTTCCGCGCAACAACGTGGGTGATTGGCCG
>DAHXLG010000084.1 GCA_027371775.1 bacterium | reverse complement strand
ATACAAAAATGAGAAAATAAAATAATATAAAAATAAGAAAATAAAATAATACAAAGAAAATAAAATGATATAAAAATAAAAAAAATAAAATAATATAAAGATGAAAAAATAAAATCAAAGATAAAATGAGAAAATAAAAAAATATAAAGATTCTAGTGCACAAAGTGTTTCTGACTAACACTTGTGAAAAAAATAAAAATGATACAAAGAATAAAAATAAAATAATATAAATATGATAAAATAAAATTACGTAAAGATAAGAAAATAAAATAATATAAAAATGAGAAAATAAAATGATCCAATGATAAGAATATAGCAAGATATTAAGATTTTAATATAACATGATACAAATATTACAATATAAAATGATACTAAAATAAAATAAAATAATAAAAGATGAAAAAATAAAATGATATAAAGATGAGAAAAATAAAACTATACAAAGATAAAATAAGAAAATAAAATAATATAAAAATTAAATGAGAAAAATAAAAAGATAAGAAAATAAAATTATACAAAGATGAGAAAATAAAATGATATAATGATAAGAAAATAAAATGATACAAATATAAGAAAATAAAATGATAAATTGATGAGAAAATAAAATGATATAATGATGAGAAAATAAAAATAATACAAAATAAGAAAATAAAATGATATATTGATGAGAAAATAAAATGATAGAATGATGAGAAAATAAAACGATATAAAGATGAGAAAATAAAATAATATAAAGATTCTAGTGCACGAAGTGCACTGACCTTTATGGGAGAAAATAAA
>DAHXLG010000083.1:176-785 GCA_027371775.1 bacterium | reverse complement strand
ATCTTTATATTATTTTCTATTCTCATCTTTATATTATTTTATTTTCTCATCTTTGTATCATTTTATTTTTTTATCTCATATTTGTATCATTTTATTTTTTCATCTTTATATCATATTATATTTGTATCATTTTATATTCTCATCTTTGTATTATTTAATTTTCTCATCTTTGTATCATTTCTATTTTATCTTTATATTATTTTATTTTCTCATTTTATCTTTGCATCATTTTATTTTCTTATTTAATCTTTATATCATTTTATTTTCTCTTCTTATCTTTGTATCATTTTATTTTCTCATTTAATCTTTATATTATTTTCTATTCTCATCTTTATATTATTTTATTTTCTCATCTTTGTATCATTTTATTTTTTTTTATCTTTATATCATTTTATTTTCTTATCTTTGTATTATTTTATTTTATCTTTATATCATTTTATTTTCTTATCTTTTTATTATTTTATTTATTTTTTATATCATCTTATCTTTGTATTATTTTATTTTCTTTATATCATTTTATTTTCTCATTTTATCTTTATATTATTTTATTTTCTCATTTTATCTTTGCATCATTTTATTTTCTTATTTAATCTTTATATCATTTTATAT
>DAHXLG010000083.1:0-80 GCA_027371775.1 bacterium | reverse complement strand
TCTCATTTAATCTTTATATTATTTTCTATTCTCATCTTTATATTATTTTATTTTCTCATCTTTATATCTTTTTATTTTTT
>DAHXLG010000082.1 GCA_027371775.1 bacterium | reverse complement strand
GTGCGCCCCATCCGGTCCAAACGCGCGGCATGGCGATGGATGACCTGCAGGGTTTGACCGCGAGGTGCGCTAGCTGTCCCTGTCGTTCCGCAGTTCTCGATCCGGGGGCTTCGCGGTGTCGGCGAAAGCTGGCGCATCCAGTACGGTTTTGAACGTTGGACCTCTACCGCGGAGGGCAGAGGTGGCGTCTGAGCACAGACAGCTCCTTGAGTGGCAGACTTGCCAGATGCTTGAGGACCTCGGAATCCTGGACCGCCAGCCTTGGGACGGATTGGCGAGGCTCACGTCGCGGTGGACACCATGTGGACACCAAGCCCAAAGCGAGAAAGGCCGCCTTGCGGCGGCCTTCTCATAACACTCTGATTTCATTGAGAAAATCTGGAGCGGGCGAAGGGATTCGAACCCTCGACCCCAACCTTGGCAAGGTCCTGATCAGCCTATCCGGCGCTATCCAGCTCTATCCCACGGCCCTCCATATCACTGATAATTATGAGAAAATTTAAACTCCACGCTACCGACAGCATTCTAAGATATCCCAATTCACCATCCGAACTGCTTACAAGGCGCTTACATTTTGTCCGCCCTGTGGTAATGTAAGCAAATTCGAAGTCCATGGCGAGTGGATCATGAACAAGCTGACGAAACAGGCGGTCAAGGACCTTGAGAAGCCCGAGAAGGGGCAGGCATTCCTATGGGATGGAGAGCTGAGGGGGTTTGGGGTCCGGGCGATTCCATCAGGCCTCAAGACCTTCGTCCTTCAGTACCGCAATACCGAAGGTCGTAGCCGGC
>DAHXLG010000081.1 GCA_027371775.1 bacterium | reverse complement strand
ATTTTTTATATTATTTAAACATTTTATTTTTATATAGTTCTATTTTTTATATTATTTTATTTAAATATTTATTACATCATTCAATTTTAATATTATTTAAACATTTTATTTTTATATCGTTCCATTTTTATATTATTTAAAAAATTTTTATATCCTCCATTTTTATATTATTTTATTTTTATATTGGTCCATTTTTATTTTTATACCATTCAATTTTATATTATTTAAACATTTTATTTTTATACCATTCCATTTTATGTTATTTAAACATTTTTTATACTGTTTTATTTAAACATTTTTTTACATCATTCTATTTTTATATTATTTAAACTTTTTATATCGTTCTATTTTTATATTATTTAAACATTTTTTATATCATTCCATTTTTATATTATTTAAACATTTTATTTTATATCATTCCATTTTTATATTCTTTTATTTAAACTTTTACATTGTTCTATTTTTATTTATTTAATCATTTTTTACATCATTCCATTTTTATATTATTTTATTTAAACATTTTTTACATCATTCCATTTTTATTTTATTTTTATATAGTTCCATTTTTTTATATTATTTTATTTAAACATTTTTTACATCATTCCATTTTTATATTATTTAAATATTTTATTTTTATATAGTTCCATTTTTTATATTCTTTTATTTAAACATTTTTTATATCGTTCCATTTTATTTATTTAATCATTTTTATATCATTACATTTTTTATATTATTTAAACATTTTATTTTTATATAGTTCTATTTTTTATATTATTTTATTTAAATATTTATTACAT
>DAHXLG010000080.1 GCA_027371775.1 bacterium | reverse complement strand
AGATTCTAGTGCACGAAGTGCACTGACCTTTATGGGAGAAAATAAAATGATATAAAAAGAAGATGAGAAAATAAAATGATATAAAAAGAAGATGAGAAAATAAAATGATATAAAAATGAAAAAATAAAATAATACAAAGATAAGAAAAGGAAATAAAATAATATAAAAATGAGAAAATAAAATAATAGATAGTTAAGAAAATAAAATACTACAAACATGAGAAAATAAAATGATATAATGATGAGAATAGAAAATGATATAAAGATTCTAGTGCACGAAGTGCTTTGTCAGGGAACCCCTTGTGGAAGAAAATAAAAATGAAATGATACAACGATGAAAAAGAAAATAATATAAAGATAAGAAATAAAACTATACAAAGATGAGACGAGAAAATAAAATAATACAAAGATAAGAAATAAAAGTATACAAAGATAAGATGAGAAAATAAAACAATACAAAAATAAGATAAGAAAATAAAATGATACAAAGACGAAAAAAATAAAACGATATAAAGATTCTAGTGCACGAAGTGCATGAAGTGCACTGACTTAAAATGATACAAAGATAAGAAAATAAAATAATATAAAAATGAGAAAATAAAATAATACAAAGATGAAAATAAAAAAAACAATGTCAAAATAAAATGATATAAAGATGAGAATATAAAATGATATAAGAGAATAAAAATAAAATGATATAAAGATAAAATAAGAAAATAAAATGATACAAAGATAAGAAAAGGAAATAAAATAATATAAAAATGAGAAAATAAAATAATAGATAGTTAAGAAAATAAAATA
>DAHXLG010000007.1 GCA_027371775.1 bacterium | reverse complement strand
GCAGTGACTAGCTCAAATCAGCTTAATGAGTTGGTATTCAAGCCTCAAGCTCAGACTAATACTAGCACAAGCTCGAGAAATTTTAACCAATTGGCAAGTGAGCCTAGCACTGGAACTAGCGACACTGGCATTTGTGGCAGCCCGGGCGCGGGAAGCATACACTTTGGTTCGTGTAATATAACACAATCCTCCGGATCATTGCTGATACCAACTTGTACAGTTGGCACCCCTAAATGCTTGAACAACGAAATTGCATGCACAAACGGAACATTTAAAAAAATAGGCACTCCGTTCTGCTCTCATAATGCATCAACTCCAATTGAAATAGTTCCTAAGTGCGGACAAAACAACTTAATCTTCTGCAATAGTACATCTAGCAATTATGTCTGCGATAAAACAGGGCAAAACTGTGGTAACACCATTGTGGCTGCTCCTGCTGCTACTGCCATAATCGCCGCTGCTCCTACCACAGCTGCTCCTGCTGCAACAACTCTTCCTCCTCCTACCACCGCTGCTCCTACTATGCACGTTAATTACACTAAGGCGGTCATGTTACACTTTCCAGATGACACTTCGTGCAGCCAATGTTTCAACTCGATTGTTCAATTCTATAATGATCAAGATCAGTTTATTGGCGGAGAATCAAGCTTAGGATTTGCTCCAGTTTCATCTACTCAAACAAACCTTATCAGACCTGTTAACCGACAAATGTATTGCTATGGTGTGCAAAATATGCAAATGTTTTTCATTAATACAACTACTGGAACAATAAGCAACACAACGGAATTATTTCCAGGAGGAATTACTAATTATGTATTTGATTCTCCTAACCCAATATTAAATTTATTGCCACAAAATTATATATCTAGTGCTCCTCAAAATAGTACTCCTGTTTACATGAGTGTTGGACAAGGACAAATTTACTATGAATCTTACGCAACTACTCCAACAGGCAACTCGCTTATAATACCTGTTTGTACAACAGGAGTACCAGATTGTACAACAAACAATATTCCAGTATGCATAAATGCAGCACTAGTAAATACTGGCACCCCATTCTGCTCATCAGATGGAATAACAAGTGTTGGACCAGCAAGTTGTTTATCACAAATAATATTTTGCAATAACACAGTCTCCGAGCAAATATGTATTGATGTATATAATAATACTGACCTTAATAACTGTGGAGACATAGTTGTATCCAAGCCATTTTCTACTACTCAACAACCATTTGGTTATATAATTGCTTACGATAACGGCACGTTTTTTTACGATAATGGCCAGAATGCTTTTTCTTCTATCTCCCTTACATCAAACACTACAACTTCTTACACGTATTCTTTAAAATTTGCATCTGTATCAATTATAAAAAGCGATGGCTCTTTTGCAACAGATCCAGGAAACGAGGACCCAATAAGTATAACATTCAGCGCTACAAATGCAACGATTAATATGCAACTTGTTGGCGGACAAATCATGCTAAGCGCATCTAGTCCATTTATTTTCCCAACTTGCTCAAATGGCACCCCTCTATGCAAAAACAACTTACCTTCATGCGCAATATCACAGATGTTATTTGAAGTTCCTTCTTGTTCAGATGGCGTTATTCAACCAACATGTATTAACAATCTAATATTGTGTCCACAAACACCAGTAGAACAAATATGTGATGACTTTGGAAATTGCGGAAACGTTGCTATTATTTCCTCTACTGACTAAGCTTGCTATACTAATACAGACTCTTATAAGAGACTTTTTATAAAAATTATAATTGAATAAATTCAATTTGACACTTCAAATCTCATAACAAAATTATTCATTCAAAATTATAATAATTACTACCAATTTATCTAAAACGTTAACTAAAATTTAACTATCATATAATTAGAATCAAGATCATGAAACACAATAAATTATATTCCTTATTATTATTCTCAGCTTTGTGCAATACTAGCCATGCAGATGAACTATCACAAGATACTTTGGAAAGGATAGAAACAACAATAAGATTATGCAATGATACAGAAGACGCAAGATTTTTACGTCGATTCTTTCAAACACAAAAAAGATTAGCAAGACATATACTTCCAGACTCTATTAACAAAGATATTCAAAAGTTGTGTACTAGCTTAAGAAGCGTTCATTTTAGAGGAACAGCAAGCATAGTTGTAGCATACCTTTTTGAGACATCACAAGCTGCTCCTGCATTGTCAGTCGAAATCGATAAAATGCTTACTAGCGAATCCAAATGGTTGCACATTATGAAGCATCAAATCATTGCTCTTGCTGCTAACAACCCTTTGGCAATAGATTTTACAGAAAAAGTTGAAAACATTACAACAAGACGCGCATCACTTGCGACATTAACCCACTTTGCAGAAACAGTAAAAGACAAATTACATCCAGCTTTGCGCGAGCGTTTAGAAGAAAAAGCATTAGATCCAGAAGACGAACTTTACAAAACTTTATCCCTAAGAGAAAAGGAAATTCAAGATGCATTATTATGCTTGAAAGAACAAGAACCAAACAGAGAAAGAGATGCCGTTATCTCAATGATTGAGTTATATCTTGATTACAAGCATCAATTAGTTTTAGATACAAATACTGCAATGAATATATTTCTAAAAGCTTCTGCAGTTGCTACATTTGGTTCAATTTTCTCTGTGGTGGCTGCCTTGATTGTGATTAATGCTGGAGCAAATTATAACTCAATATTCAAATTCTATTTGAAAGATTTCGTTAGTTGCGGAACAGCTGTTTGTCCTTCACATTACAATTAATACCACAACAAGTAGCGGCAATAAAGCACATTACAATCAATTCGATACTCCGCAATTCCATAATCTATTGCTGCGCACCTTATCGAAAATGGTATGGGTGTTGCACCGTTATCTCGTTACGTAGATGATCCGCTGCATTTAGCTTAACTAATGCTAATACAATAGCAGTCTTAAGCACCATCAAATAAACTTTTTTATTCAATTTCGCTTAGCTCAAAAAATCTTTATTCAGCAAAGAATATATGCCGATCTTTTACTAGAAAGTTCAACCGAATTTACAATCGCACTAGAAAACTGCTCTAGAAAAACAAGCATTTTAGGATTATAACAGTTGAAGCAAAACACAACACCAGAAACATCTGTTCAAATCTAACTATTTTGTTGTAAAGATGCATAAAAAATTCATTAATCATATAAATTAATCATATAAATATGCTAAAAACTCAAGCGCACCAATTTTACTTGAACAAATTTAGTTGAACAAAGCTGCGTAGACGTATCCTAATCGCCTTCATGTTATCAAGAGTACCAAAATCAACTTCGCTACAAGCATACAAAAGCCATGTTAGCATATTGCAAACTGTCTCTAGCCCAAACTATCTATAAACCCTGTTGCATCAAATGAAAGCAAGTGTTCATCATGTACTTGATTCAAAAGAATCAATTTATTAAATTTCGATATAAATGCTTCGAACATTGCTGTAATCTATGGCATAACCATGTATATCATGCCAACAAAATATATTGCAGAATTTATCTAAATGCGTAACATATACTTGATAACAAACAAAATCACAAAAATATAACAAAATATATATAACTAAACATAATTTGTTAACCAAATTTTTACCATTGCTCAGTTACAATCAAAATCATGAAACACACTAAATTATATTCCTTATTATTGTTTACATTGCTCAATAGCATGCGCGCATCAGCAGTTATAAACGAACAAACGATAGAAGCGATGAAAGAAGCAACTTTGTTGTTTGATGATACAGTTGCAGGCCATAACATACGCAGATTTCTAGACTTGCAACAAATCTTCGCAAGAAAAAAAATTGGATCAGTTACTGATCTAAAAGTAAAAGGTCTTTGCGACACTCTAGACGAAGTTGCTTTCGAAGCAACTCCAGGCGCAGCAATCTCTTATCTAAAAAGAGTAGGACTATATGACTTACAAAGCCTTGGGTTTTATACTCATCAGTTCGAAAATGTACTACAAGATGCAGGAATTAAAGCAGAAAACTTGAACTGGGTTAATTATGACCTAGACACAATTGTTGAAAAATCTGCGAACATCGAAACAAAATGGTTACGTATCATGCAACACACAACTTTGGCGCTGTTTGCAGATGATAACAGTAATAGAAAAGGTTGCATTGCAGTTTATGCACACAAAGTTGCTAACGCATTAACACGTGAAGAAAGCTTAGCCTACTTCTGTGAAGCAGCATATGTTGTAAAAGGCGTATTACCATCAAAAGCACGCATGTTGTTATCCAGAACTGAAAAAAGCAGTGACCCTACAGAGGGAGAAGTACCTCTCGCAATAAGCTCATCAGAAGTTGGACAAATGATTTATCATCTATGCTCAAAGGAAGATGGAATAAGCGAAGATGAAACAACAAAGGCCCGTGTATTGCTAGAATTATTTATGGATTACAGAGAATACAAAGAAAAAAAGCAATACGCTATTTTGAAAGAACTATCAATAGCTGTAACAGCTGGTATATCAGGCGGCTTTGGATCAGTTGCATTTGCAGCAATCTGCTGGGCCTTAATGGTGAAAAATGGCAACTCTGTAGCCGTATTCTACGATCAAACGCTAAGAAACTGCCCATCAGTTTGTCCTCTTGGTCAATAAAAACAAGCACTTGTTTGTTTTTATTAAAACAGTCGTCAATCAAATTTTCAAATTTTTAAAATTAAATTTTCAACGCTTCCATGTATCCAATAAAATGTATAAAATGATCGGTATGAACAAAATTTTATGCATGCGATACTTGGCATTATTAGGAATTATTTATGAAGCTTATGCGCCCAAACAACCCGAGCATAGCACTTTTGAAGATAAAAAAACAACTTTAACTGGACTTGAAAAACCATATGCTATATATAGTGAAATTGAAGAAGAGAAAGAAGGAACACAAGATCAAGAGATTCCTAGTTATTCAATCGAACAAATAGCTAATTTCATTTTTGAAATAAATGAAGAATCAGAATTTCAACTTCCAGCACTCGAGGTATTTTTATATTCTGAACACACAAAACTTCAAGAAATATTAGAACAAAAGAAAATTGCAACACGATATAATATTGATAGATTACTTGTATCTGATATATTGCACAAAAATAGCCAAGCAATTATAAAATCTATAGAAACTTTAGTAGAAACAGAAGCAAATATAACAAACGAACATCTTGCTCAAGCTGAATTAATATTAGGAACAACATATACTCAATCAACAGAGCCTAAAAACATAAGAATACAAAAAATCACAAAACTTTTTCATAGCAAAATGAAACAGAAGTTGCTAATTGCATTACGCGAAAAATATCAAGTATTCTTATCGAATATTTATAATGCTAACCAAGATTGCAAAATTATAATAATAAAAACATTAGAAAAAACACTTACTAGATATAATCAAACAGTAGGTCAAATGATTAGGAATAATCAAAATAATGAACTAATTAGCTATCTGCTTTCTATACTCCAAGATGCAAAACCTTCGGAATTAGACAAACTTGTGGATATAAGGCATTGCAATGTTCCAATTAACTTCACACGACCAGATTCACTAAGCTATACACTGACAATCACAACGCAAGTATTAAACTATCATGACCTGCAAAACTATTTAAGTTTTATATTTACCAAAAGTACAGATATTGGCAAAATAGCAATCACTAACCTCTTACAAGTTCTATCACACCCTGCGATTAACAACTTTCTTATACAACAAGCCTGCACAAAGTGCGCTCAAGAAATACATGCACAAATGCAATCAATCCAAGCTGGCAAAGCGATACTAGATCTTGAAAACGAGTGCCACGCACTTACGCAACAAGCATTATTCACACAAGAAGAATGGACAATGTTTTTTGCAAAACAGATTAAACAGTTTATTGCAACAAGCGCTGAAGTTAATAGAATATATGAAGTAATAGGCCAATACACAAATAAATATAATGAAATAATTGAAAAATTTTTTGCCATAGCTCAAGAAACTGGAAGTTTTAATCAACTATTGCAATATTTGATGACTCTAATGATAGATTCTCAAACGGAAATGAAGAATTTCGATCCACAAAAACCATTTACATTAGGTATTAGTATAAATCAACAAATGGAAAACAGTGCCATGAAGTATTTCATAGATTTGCATCCAATATTCAGACGCAACGTGTTAGATTATAGCTCACTAATAGAATGTTTAAGACAATTAGCAAGACAAAATACTCAAATACAATCACATTGCGAAGTATTAGAGCAGTGCTTTGAAAAACCTGAATTTAATTTTGCCTTAGTCATGCAGACTCTCATGCGCTATAAAAATGAATTTATTCCAATCATTCTTGGACTATTGGAAGGCTCTGTAATTCAAGAATTTGTCATAAGCGCACACAACAAACTTTACGGTACAATTTTACCAATTGTAAATTTTTGCAAAGAACAAGCATCAATTGAAACAACAGACATGCTAACAGCAGGTTTAGAAAGCAAAATTAAAGAAATATATTTAGAACATTTAACAAAAGAAACTCTCTTTGAACATGAAAGCATAAGCAATCTATTAAAATACTTAGAAAACGAAGGCGAAAGATTGGAAAAGTTCAATCCATATATTGAAATATCAATAGGAGAAATAAAATATTTAATAAAAATTTATGACGAAATTTATGATCTTAGCATACTAGGTTTTAATACAAAAGCATTTTTAAACCAATTATCAAAAAGCTCCAAAAACATTGCAAAACAAATAGCTAACACGATGAGTAAAAAAGAAAAACATGATCTGGAAATCTTAGAATACCTAAACAATATAGCAATAAAACTTGGTATTGATACAGCTCCTATATATGAAGATGACCATGATAGTAACTATCTTGAAAGCATGCATTTATCGCTTGCTATACTTGCAAAATGCAAAGATAACCAAGACTCTTCACAAAATTCTTTATCAGAACAAATCAAAAAATTCAATCAAATGGTCTGCAAAAAACAAGAATACATAGCAGCTTTCAACATTATGGATCAAATAGTTTTTAAAATTTTAGATCCAAAAAAAATACAACCAAGTTTTTTAAAGGCTTTCCAAGAAAGAAAAGAGAGAGAAAAAACAGCAAGTCCAATATACAATGTATTTTATATGCAAGATCATACGACAGAAAATGTATTAATTTATGATATGATGAAGATATATCAAATATATTATGGAAGATTTGAGAGATCACTAACAGTAATTGCCACATGGTCAGCGTTAACTTATTTTTTCGTAATCGGAAACATGACACTTTATGCAACGGTACATCTAGCATTGTATTCGAACATAGAGCCATTGAGACAACTGATAATAACGCTCGATTACTTAGATGGAATTAATAAATGGCACAACCCTATAATAAAAGTAATGAAAAATTTATTAAATGTGTGACACAATATGTAACATAATACTCTGATTAAGAATTTTAAACTAATTAAAATTTTTGCCATATCGGCATTAATGCATAACGCACACACAATCCACCCAGAAACAAGAGAAGCGATTGCATTTGCCATCCAAAGATGCTCAGCTGAACACTTTCAAGCACAAGCAATTGAGACATTTTTGCAAACACAAGAAATGTTAATAGACATTGCATTTGGAGATGTTCAAGAAATTTCACAAGCAGAAATTGAATTAAAAAAAACATGTCGTTTGCTAAATCACAGCTGTGCTATACAAATGCCAGAAATAATAGTTGCTTATATAAAAAACAACCCTATTCCTGGAACAAAACGCTTGATAAATGATGCAAAATTCATTGAAGAAAAAAATACACTCACCAAAAAATATCTAGGAATCATGCTTGGGTCTATAATCTCAATAGCTTATGCACTTGAAGATAATCTGAAAGATAACACGCGATTAAGCGCTGCTGTTTTGAGCTTTGTAAACGCAGTAAAGCACGAAAAAACTCATGAAACATCAAAGCCATTGCTGCTTAATATATTGAATCAATTAAATGAAAGGGTTGATTTAAAGGCAAGTGAAAACGCATTAACTCGAGAACATATGAAATTTATATCTTTAAGTACGTGCGAACCTGCTGAAACTAGCTGCGTAGAAATGTCTGGAAGTCATATTGATGACAAAAACATTCTACTTTGGATTCTTGTATTTTCTGATTACAAAGGTCCAAGAGAATTATTAGGATACCTAGCTTTATCAACCTACAAACTATATAAAGATTTTTGGAAATTACAAGCAGAAGAAGCATCAAAAGCACGCAAAGAGTTCTTAAAAAAAACTGGCTGGATTGTTGCAAAAGGTTTTGGAATTTTAGTATGGACAATCGCATGCTTCCTAATAGCCGGTTTGATATTATTTGAAAAATATGGAGTGAGCCAAATACTAAATGATGGAGTGCAAGCAGTACAAGATCTGCCTACATTGCAAAATGAACTAAATAAAGCAGAAGCAGATCTTTCATTAGCAATCATAGGCATCAACATAATAAATTATAATACTTGCATGAGCTTAACAAACAATAATAAAACTAAATGTGCCCCATATCTTCTATAAAAACAGTTATCAAGCACAATTATTACAAACAAAAATCACTCAAAAATATTTATAAACAATATGATCATCACATGAAAAAAATATATCTAGTTTTTTAAACAGATTTTTTGCTAGCATGATTAAAATATTTTTATTAATACATTGGCAGTCATGCTCCGTGACCAAATAGATAAACAAGTATCTTGGCTATAAAATAGCACCCAATTGTCTTTGGAAACAAAAAATTGTAAACTTCAGATATGAAGCTAAAAACAAATGATTGGTTAACTATATCACGTGTAATTATCGTACCGATTATGCTCGGATGTTTTTATGCAAATGATTTATTTATACATAAAATTGGCATGGTTTTGTTTATGCTAGCTTGCACGACAGATTTTCTAGATGGGTATTACGCTAGATTTTTTAAAACAGAGACTAAATTTGGCACTATATTGGATCCGCTAGCTGACAAATGGATGTCACTGGCATCATTAATTTTATTAGTACACCTAAATCAAATAGATAACATTACAATTTGGGCAATATATATAATTCTGTTTCGAGAAATTGCAATTATGGGGCTTAGAAGTTTCGAACCTAATATCGCAAAAACAAGCTCTTCTCAATTGGGCAAAATAAAAGCAACCATCTTGAGCATAGGTATTTTTCTATCAATTGTTAGCATGATCTATGGATATCAAGAATTGATTTTATTCGCAAATGGATGCATTATTTTAGCAAGCATATTAGCCGTTATTTCTGGAACAAATTATTTCATATGCGCATATAAATTATTAAATGATACAGAAGAATCATGAATCGCAGTAAAATATTTACAATTTTTTTTCTAAACTTATTCATTTTTTGTTCACTCTTTATAAGATTCATTGGTTTAGATAAAATGCAATTTATAAATGAAAAAATACAAAACAAATATAGTGTTTATAATAAAATTGCACAAAAAGAAATGCAAGCTGATGTTCATGCAATCGTTATTCAACCTGGCAAAGAACTGAAAATAACAAAAATCTTCAAAACTCCAATTGGAAAAACAACTAATGGACAAATCATAGACTCTATAGGCAATGTATATAATCAAATCAATAATGAAGCGGAATCACTTCACTTGATCACTGTGGAAGGTGATACAAAAAAATGGTCAAAATATTATGCTGAGCTAAAAAAAAGTCAAGTATTAAAAGAAATATACCATATCAAAATACATGAGCACACAATTGATGTATGGGTGCATCCTGGAGTGCTAATTCAACTAGAAAACATCAACAATCTAGAAGAATTTTTTAGCCAATTTCCGCACTTATTTAAAAAAGGCATGCTACTTGATCTAAGATGCACAAAACGTATTGGCATTTCAAGAATGAAAATCTGATAAACATTTCACTTAACATACTTTGCTAAAATTTTAGCAAATTGTTTTTTTTATTAGATCTAGAAATTTGAAACAAAGATCGATACAACTATACTAGTGTATTGAAAATTTTATCATAAAACCAATTGTGCAATTTTCGGACCAAGGTCTATTAGAATCAAGTTTTCTTTATAAGCATTCTGTTATGATAATTCTGCAACAATAATATTTTTAACAATAAAAACGCACCTGGTCCTACTATCGAAAATAAAATATACCTGCCGACTGGATGCCTATCAACAATAAAACCTAGCTTCAGCCTGGTACTCATATCGATAATAAAATCTAGCTAAGAAAAACTACTATAGAATTTGAATATCGAAGCTCACGATCTGGATAAAACCTAGAGGCACTACTATAGATAATAAAATATAGCTTGACTGAGCACCCTATCGATAATAAAACCTATCTGCAACTAGGCACCCTATCGATAATAAAATCTAGAAACGACCTGGCACTCCTATAGAAGTTGAATGTCCAACTGGCGCTGCACGATCTGGGTAAATATATCTAAACAAATCCGTAGCACAATTTGCTGCTTCAGAAAAACCTATCAAAATCAACTTTCTTTTGTTATTGTAATGCGCGCAATCACCAATTGCATAAATACCAAGCTTAGAAGTACGCATTGTTGTAGGATCAACCATTATACGATTATGTGAAACATCCAAATCCCACGCATTCAAAAACCCTATATCACTTTTCAATCCAAAACATGGTAGCAAATAGTCTACTGCCAAAAACTCAGAGCTAGCTTCATTTGCAATATGCACACCTTTAAACTCTCCTTCAACTGACTCAACTTTGGAAAGTTGATAAGGAATTTTTACTTGAATTTTAGGATTGTCTAATATCTTTTGCCAAGAAGCTGCATGCGCCTTTATATATTCTCTTCTGTGAACTAGATATATACTTTTTGCAATAGGCGCCAGATCAAGAGCCCAATCAACAGCAGAATCTCCTCCACCAACAATTGCAATATCCTTATTCGCAAAACGCTGAACATCGTCTACAAAATAAAATACATTCTTGTTTTCAAATGCATTTAATTCCTCCATTTCTAAACGCAGCGGCTTGAAAACACCTGCACCTAATGCAATCACAACTGATCTCGTACTCACATAGCTAATCTGATCATGCTTCTTAATTGCTAGTTTGAAATAATGCCCGTGCTCATCATAACAAGTTGTTATATCGTCAACTACACTATTCAAATGAATTTGAGGAGCAAACGGCATTGCCTGATCTACTAGATTATCAACCAACTGCTTACCCGTTAAGGCAAGATGCGCTGGAATATCATAAATCATCTTCTGAGGATAAAGCGCAGCACATTGTCCACCTAGCTTGTCTAACGCATCAATCACAGTACATTTGAGACCCTGCATACCAAATGCAAAAATTGAAAAAATACCAACAGGACCAGCCCCAATTATAACAACATCTTGAGTGCTATTATCAGAATTTATATAAGACATCAAAATTACCCGTTAAGCAAATTAAGAATTTCTTGAACCTTTTCACCCTGTGCCCAAGGAACAAACCCCTCAATTTTCTTAACCAATTTACCCTTATTATTAAACACTAACATTGTAGGATATGCATTGACTTTATATCGTTTTTGCAACGCATGCTTTTTATCGTAATATGTCTTTGTATTAGTCATGTTAAGACGAATAAAATATGCACGTGCCATCTTGCGCAAAACAGGATTATCTTCCTCTAAAACAAACACAAGCTTACCATTATTCATAGCAAGATGCTGCTGCAAAATGTTCAAATGAGGCAAGCTGTAAACACAAGCAGAACAATTGATCGACCATATAAATACGCATGTATTAGCACAGCTAGAATTAGATGCAATTTTTTTAGGCTGCAATTCATCTGCATATACAGTAACACCACGATTGAGATATCCATAAGCACCAACCGCAAACACAGCTATTATAGCTAAGCAAAATATAATAATCTTTTTCTTTGTCATTTGAGAACATTATATAATAGCAAAAAATAAATTGCCATAACCATCAATAAACTAATATAAAAAACAATGAATACTAATTATTTTAGACAAAATATACAGCACGCGTTTTATATAATTTCTATCACCAATTTCTTAACAACTGATAAATAAAACTAGAAAACTCACAATAGTAAGCAAGAGTGATTGCATTTAATATGTACAAACAAAAATCGTAAAATACATATTGTCTTTAAATCTAAAATGTGAAATCTAATACATAACTAATAAACAAATTGAATATAACCTTGTCATTACCTCTATTACATTAATCAACATCTTGTATTGATTCAAAATAGTTTACCAAGATTGCATTTGGATATACTCAACACTATATCATATTATCTTTACATAAAGAATCATAACCAATATAAATATTTTATTGAAAATAATTTTGTAATTACAACTCTTAAATTAAGCAGGATCTGTTGTGATCATATCAATCATATCTAGACGCTCTTGATATCTTCCACCAAAAAACTGTGTACTCAAAAAAGTCTTTAACATTTCGTGTAAAGTTTCATTTGAATGTCCTGCATCTGAGGAAATGACTAAAACATTTGCATTACTATGACTGCGCGCAAAAAAAGAAGCACGCACATCAGAACATAAAGCTGCTCTAATGTGATGGAATCTGTTTGCTGCAATGCTCATACCAATGCCTCTAGCACATAACAAAATACCACACATTTCGTCTGATTTAACCGATTGCGCCAAAAACTTGGCATACAAAGGATAATCAGTGCGAATATTCGCATTGAATGGTCCACAATCTATGATAGACTGAATATCAAAATATTCTTTGTTTTGTTCTAAATATTCAACGACCAATGCTTTAACAATAACGCCAGCATGGTCTGAAGCCAGGAAGATTTTGTTGAATACCGAATGTAACATAAAACCTCCTTACCCGTTGCGTCTTTTAAATGGCAGACGCCTCCAATCTCTAACTAATTACTTAGCTGGAGTTTCGCCTTCAGCAGCTGGTTCAGCAGCAGCTGGTTCAGCAGCAGCATCAGCTGTTTGCTCTGTTGCAGCAGCAGCAGATTGATCGCAATTTTGATCACACTTCTTACCAAAACCTAAGCACGCTGTTAGCGCAATACAAGCCAAAAGACCTGTGAAATTTACTAATTTCATAATACTCTCCTCGAAAGTGCGAAAAGCACCGCACTGGGAGCAATATATCAAATATTTTCTTATTGCGCAACAGATCTAGCAATAAAATGCACATTAATTGCACTGTTTATTTCAAAATAAAAATAATTATTTAGGAACAAAAAGCAATCATTTTTCATGATAAAATTTTTTAAAAAACTATAAAAAAACTTTAGAAAATGCGATCAATTACCAAAAAAGAGACAATTTCAAGAAACCTTTCTCTGGATCATCATCCTTATTTTGGAGTTTTCCAACCAAGCTGTTCATAAACATGGTCTCGTTGCCACAACTGCTCATCAACAGCAATTTCCATACCCAAAAATCCAGGCTGTTTGAGTTTAGCACAAAGCTCAACACGTGCAGCAGTTCCAATCGCCTTCATTTGCAACCCGCCTTTACCAAGCAAAATAGGCTTATAGCTCGCCTTTGGAACAACAATACGCAATACAATTTTCCATGCACTGTTTTCTGGCACATGAACCTCTTTTGTATGAATCCAAATTTTATAAGGAATTTCTTTTTCAAATTGTACCAAGATTTTTTCACGTACACATTCACACGCATATTGAGCAACGTCTTCTACATACAAACTGCCCTTCTCTTTCTGAGCTGAATGATCAACGCGCATTCTCAAATAATCCATCAACTGTTGCATTCCATCGCCTGAATTTGCTGAAACCATAAATACTTCCTTTGCACCAAGCTCCTGCAGCTGATGAATAATCGGAAGCAATTTTGGCTTGCGAACACGATCAATCTTATTCAAAACCACCACACTTTTTGAAACAACATCAGCAAATTTTTCAATACGTGGGTTACAAGCATCAAGAACAAGCAGCATTTCTTCAAGCGAAGATAGATAATCTTTCATAGAATTGAAAATAAGAGATCCAAGCTTTGTAGAAACTTTCTCAATACCTGGTGTATCTACAAACAAAATTTCTGCTCCTTGCATTTTTTTTGAGCCAAAAACCATGGAACGCGTCGTATGCGGCTTATGAGTTACTATGCTTACCTTATCCCCCATTAGTGCATTAATAATAGTCGATTTTCCGACATTCGCAAGTCCCACAACTGGCATAACAAGAGATTTCATAGAGATATTCTAACACAAAATTAAAAATATGATAATCGAAGAAAAAATAAAATAAATTCAAGATATATAAGAAGCTCAAAAAACCAACAAAACATAAAAAACGCACTTTTTTAGAATCATGACAACACAATAGTTGTATTAAGCGCATAAATTTTGCTTTAATAAGCATATGAGATTTGAAAAAAAATATGTTTTAGCCATCATAGGATCATTCTTATGCGGACTAGCATTTAGCATAAAAGATAACGTGCATTACAACACACAAAGCGCATCAGTTGAATGCAGCGTATGCTTCACACCAGGCAATCCATGTACTCAAAAAATTGTAGATAAAATTGAACATGCAAAAAAAGAAATTTTGGTACAATCTTATAGCTTCACATCTATCGAAATAGGCAACGCGTTAATAAGAGCTCATCAACGTGGGGTAAAAGTAAAAATGATTGTAGATAGCAGCCAAGAAGGAAAATTGCTCATCACGCAACTAGCGCATGCTGGAATACCAATGTTTATTGATAAACCAGCTGGCATAGCGCACAACAAAGTAATGATAATTGATGAGCAGATCGTGCTAACAGGCAGTTTTAACTTTACAAAAGCTGCTCAAAATCGCAACGTAGAAAACTCAATTTGCATTATCAGCAAGAAAATTGCCGCACAATACAGGAAGCAATGGAAAGAGCGATTGACTATTTCATATAGCTACAAGCCAAATATGAGTCAAGTAGAAGAAGCTGAAATTAGCTTTGCAAAATCTCCTAAAAAAATTGTTCAAATAAGGCATGTATAAGCCCTCAAAAACACAACAAACAAAAAAGTTTGTGCAACTTGAGTTATACAAAAACACAACCTATCAAGAGCTCAAAATATACTAAAAAATTCTATAAACCAGATATCTTTGAGCAAGATCACTAGTGTTACTCGCACAATTAAACATATTAACCTCAATAAACAAAAATTGTACAACATAATTTGCGCATATAAAATCCATATTCAAGATTTTTCAATAGATTTTTCAATAGATAAAAATATCTTGAGCAAAAATCAACTCGTCATGAGTTTAATGCAATTTAGCACAAACACGCGCAAGCCTTCATTTGCAATCCGCCTTTGCAAAGCAAAATAAGCTTGTAGCTTTGTAATAATAAGCAATAAAATTTTCCATACACTTCTGGCACATGAACCTTTTTTCTATGATTCAAAAACTTCTGGCACATTAACCTCTTTTGAATGAATCCAAATTTTATAACAAATTTCTTTATTGCACAAAGATTTTTTGACTTACACTATTTAAATGCAATATCGCGTCTTCTAAATATAAAATGCTCTTCTAATAAAATACTCTTCTATGGCTGAATAATAAATGCCTAAATAATCCATGTTGAATTCCATCGGCTGAATTTGCTAAAATCGTAAATACTTCCTTTGCATCAAGCTCCTGCAGCTGATGAATAAGCGCAAAAAAAGTGATCAAAGAATATTTAGACAAACAAGTCGTTCCACAGAATGATCGCAAGATCAAACTGCAAAGCGCGAGAAAAAATATGTATTACAAGATTTTAGGAAAATCATAAAAAATAGACAAAATCTAAAGAAAAAAAACTAAAAATTATTGCGAGAATTTTAACAATAGAGAACACAAGGGTCGGCAATGACCTACTCTCGCATACCTTAAGGCATACTACCATCGGCGCTGGAAACTTTCACTACCGAGTTCGGAATGGGATCAGGTGTCTCTTTCTCCGCCAGAATCACCGACCTGTGTTTTCCCTACGTAAATTCAGTTTACACAAAACCAGATATTTGCGCAATAGGTATAACAAAAACTATATTCAAGGCAAATATTCAAGCACAAACACAAAATAATACCGCTATTGCCAATCATAATCAAAAAATCATATAAAATATAAAATCAGAAAAAACCATATGCCAATTAAAATATTGCCACACAAAACAGCAACATTTTTCGAATAATTCGAATAAATGTACAAACCAATTCTCAAATCCTCACTTGCACATAATAATATATTCCAGGAGGAAAAATAATTTGATATCAAGAAAATGGCATCCCCTAGGGGATTTGAACCCCTGTTTTCGACCTGAGAAGACGACGTCCTAACCCCTAGACGAAGGGGACAAATATTAGCAAAAAACTACAAAAGTAGTTTAAAACAAAACATATATTCATTCTAAAACAAACATACAATCGTTATTCTAGCATCACAAAAAGAAAAATGCTAGAGAATTCATATTATATTGTTTTTCAAACAGAAAAATATGTAAACAACTTCGTGAAATAACAATTTACAAATTAGCAAAATTAGCTATTTGTACATTTTTAAAGAAGCACGTATCAAATTTCTATACACTCCCTTTTTGGCAACAAGCTGCTCGTGCGTGCCCTCTTGTACAATTTTACCATTATCTAATACGATAATTCTATCCATAGCTTTTAAAGTTTCCAACTTATGAGCAATCACAATAACTGTTTTGTTTTGCATCAGCGCATTCAAAGATGCTTGTAATTTTTGCTCAGTAATAGAATCAAGAGCAGAAGTAGCTTCATCCATAATAACGATCGGAGCATTACGCAAAATAGAACATGCAATTGCAATGCGTTGGCGCTGACCTAATGATAAATTAGTGCCCTTTTGCCCAACAAGCGAATTATATTTTTTGTGCAAACGCTCTATAAACTCGTGCGCTTGAGCCTTTTTAGCAGCAGCAACAACTTGTTCATGCGTAGCAGAAGTATTACCGTATCGAATATTTTCCTCTATGCTGCGATTAAGCAATACAGGATCTTGAACTATCACAGAAAACAAATTGCGCAAAGATTTTATGCTATGTGTTTTAATATTTTGTCCATTTATTTTAATACTACCAGAATTAATATCGCACAAACGAAGCAAGATATTGATAATAGACGATTTTCCTGCACCAGAATATCCAACAATACCAACCTTTTCCTTATGCTTAATTTGAAGATGAAAATCTTCAAACAAATTGTGCTCTTGATCAGGATACCTAAACGAAACATTTTCAAAAGAAATATCATATTTCTTGATATCTAAATCTGGTCCATCTTCTTCTAGATAATAATCAGAACTATAGCTGGTCATTGTGCCATTGAGAACCTGTTTTGTAGTTCCATAATAATCGCCAATTTTAGCTACATCATCAGAAAGCTGCCACATATACTCGATCATATCTCGATTAATTAATAAGATTAAACCAAAATCACCTATTGTAACCGTTCCTTTTTTGTATTCAAAAATAAGAATAAGCAAACAACATAATTGATAAACTGCGTAAGATAGCGTTTGAAATGTATACATCAAAAGGTACATATAATCTTTTCGCATAGAAGCTTTACCAAAAGTAGCAAAGTACGAATCCAAGCGCTTTGATTCATGCTTATGCATATTAAACAATTTAACACGAAACACATTATGCAACACATCCACAACTTCGCCAAATGCAATAAATTGTTTTTTAGCAGCACGCGAACTTAAAACTTGAGCACGACTTGCAAACAAAACAGCAAAAACAATAAAAATCACAAACCAAATACAAAGAATAATAGCAAACTTGATATTAATCTTCCAGAACACAAAAAGCGAAATGAAAAAGGCAGAGCTATGCGCGCAAAAATTATTAACAATTAAGTTTAAAAATAATGGCATTGTATTTATAACATCTTGTATTTGATTGCTCAAACTTCCAGAGACATTTTTTTGCAAAAAAACATGCGAACGCTGCATAATATTAGTCATTAAAACATTGTTGATATTTAATCTTATAGCAGGCTTTACCCTCAGCCATACAAGATCATACAAACGAAACACTATTCCGCGAAACACAATTGAGCCAAAAAGCAAAAATATATATGGCAAAAGTTCTTCTAGAGCATCGTTTTTTTGAATCCAGCTTAATTTATCAACTAATAATTTGAATATATAAGGCCTAAAATTAAGATCGATCGCCCAATAAACACCTGTGGCAAACAAAACCAAAACACTAGGCCAAAACGGCTTAATGCATTCATGAAACATGAAACGCCATACAATATTTGTTTTATAATGCATATTTTATTCCTGTATTATTCTTGAAATAAATTAATTTATTACAATAATCAACTGATGCATCAGAATTTGCAATATTCATCGAATGTTTTTTCCGAGGCCAAGGCCGGAATTGAACCGACATTGAAGGATTTGCAGTCCTCTGCATCAACCATTCTGCCACTTGGCCATAAAAGGATACTACATAAATTTCTAAAAACTTGCAAGATAAAATAAAAACAGACTAAATTCTATATAAATAAATATTGCAATAAAAAAACAATTCCATAGAAAAAAATTTCTAACACTTATCAAATAAAATATAATCACCCTCTAAACAAACAAAACAAAATTGTACATAATAAAAATATAATAAATGGAACGCAGACTACTAATATTAAAATATGTTTTCATCACTATCTTTTGGATTCTAATAGCACGTCTATTTACAATTCAAATTATCTATCATAAAGCCTATTTAAGGGCCTCACAGAACAACATATATTTAAACATTCGCAAAGCAGCGCTAAGAGCAGATATTCGTGATAGGAATGGAGCAATTTTAGCCACAAGCAACCCGCTATTCAAGCTATCATTTTCTGGAACCACAGCAGAACTAGAACACATACAAAACATCTTGTTACAAAATGGAAATAATGCTTATATTCAACATAACTGCTTGATTGTAAAAAACCTTAAATGGGAGCAAGTTGTAAAAATTTTCAGCATCAGCTCAATTCCAGTGCCAGAAATAGAAATTGATCAAGTACGCACTTATCCATTAAATGCCGCAAGCGCTCATATAATTGGATATCTACAAAACGTATATGAAAATGAATATAAAGGCACAAATGGTGTAGAGAAATTATATGACAAAATATTGGCAGGCACCCCAGGCAAAGACGTTTTCCTAATCAATGCAAAAAGACACAGGTTAAACAAACAAAAAACAATTGAAGCACAATCAGCACAAGCGATTTATCTTAGCATAGATAGCAACTTACAAAAAGCAGCATATGAAGCACTTGCCGAACGCAAACAAGGCGCTATCATGATTATAAACGCACAAACTGGAGAAATTCTTGCAGCAACATCTTATCCATCATTTAACCCAGAATATTTTTCAGACAAAGCAAGCGAACAAAAAACACAAGCGATAAAGGAATATTATCAAGACGCTCTCAAGCCATTATTCAACCTATTTCTCAACGCAGCATATCCACCAGGCTCAACAATCAAGCCATTTATGTTAGTTGCCATGCTCAAAAAAGGCGTTCCTAAAGAATATTACTGCACAGGCTCATACAATCTTGGTAAAAATACATTTCACTGCCTTGGAAACCACAAAAGTATTGATGCACGTCGCGCATTATTCGCATCTTGCAACTGCTTTTTTTATGCGTTTAGTCAATATTTATCACAAGAAGATCTAGCATTTGTATGGAAAGAATTTGGACTAGGTGAACCAATACTAAGTGAGTTAAATAAGAAATATCCAAAATTCCCGCACAAAGAAAACTGGAAATTAATAGATTCCTTGTTCATGCAAATTGGACAAGGCGCAACTTTAGTAACTTTAGCACAATTAGTGCGCGCATATGCTCGTCTTGGCACAGGCAAAAAAATTGATATCAGCTTTCTAAAACAAGAAATTCAACAGCCAGTACCAGATTTAGAAATTGCAAAAGAATACTTAGACCCGGTGCGACAAGCTTTATATGACACAGTCAACACACCAGGCGGAACAGCATTCTGGCAATACAAGCCAATTGAAGCAGCAGGCAAAACAGGAACAGCTCAAGTGCTAAAATTAAAGAAGCATGAATACAGACGTAGCAATGAAATGCGCGAATGGCAATTTAGAGATCACGCATTGTTCTGCGCATATGCCCCAGCAGATAATCCAAAAGTATGCGGATGCATCATCATAATGCATGGCGGAAAAGGATACACAAGCGCACGTCCATTGCTCAAGCTATTAGACATGGCACTTGAAATATACAAAGAACCAGAAGAACCAAAAAATGAAGTAACAGCAGCTGCTAAAGAAACAGAAAAAGAGAACATTAGCGAAAACAAGAAAGAACAAGAAAAAGAAGAGCTTACAAAAGATAGTAAAATACCAAGCCAATACACAAAACTAATCGTTTAAAGCATTAATCGCAATGGCAAAAAACAAGAAAGAACAAGCAAACAAGGCAAAAGACGCTTAATTATATTTAAAACTGGCATAATAGACAAAACAATCATTGTAAATGTTAATGAAGAAAACAAAACAAGCTTGCACTAATGTACAAAACAAATCTCATAAGCTAGAATAACATCATGTTTGAAAAAGATATTAATACAAATGAAACAATAACAGAACAAGAAACATTGGTAGAAGAAGAAACTAAAAAATCAGATTTCAATATTGAAGAAGAGCTAAGCAAACAGAAAGAATATTATTTGCGAATAGTAGCAGATTGCGAGGATAGAATGCGCAGATGCAAGCAAGACGCAGTTCACTCAATAAATTTAGCTCTCGAAAACATTACACGCGATTTAATTCCATTAATGAGCGACATAACGCAAGCGCTTGCAATTTGTGATGGTCAAACAAAAATTGGCTTGGAAATGATTGAAAAAAATCTTAAAAACACATTAAAAAAATATGGCGTAGAAGAAATTCAAGCAGAAATTGGACAAGAATTTGATCCGAACATCCATCATGCAATCAGCACAGAAGAAAAAGAAGGAATGGACGAAGGTAAAATTACAAACATCGTGCAACGCGGATACAAACTGAATAACAAAGTAATCAATGCCACGATGGTCGTTGTATCCAAATAATCATCACACTTTTTTTTAAAGTTACAACATCAAAAGCCAATAATAATATCAATCAACTGCCACATCATTTTAGAACTATAAAAAAAATAAAACAAACATTACCCCATTAGGAAAATAAATAAACTACGCTAAAACTTAACACATCCTAACCAATCATTCGCATCTAAGCAATCGCTTACCATTTCATAGCACTGTATTTATTTAATCAACTTATTTAAAAATCATAACAATTACCATATTAGGACAATAAATACTAGCCTAAAACATGCTCAACGAACCAATGAGGAAGTATCATTTCATCGCACTGTATTTATTTAATCAACTTATGCGTGCGCAAAAGTCGTAACAATCTTTATAGCCATTTTAAAAACATCAAAATAAGAAAACAAGCATTCCATGAGTTAGTCCCATACTACTTGCCTTGTCAGATATGCAAAAACCTTGCCATATTTAATACAATCTAGCAATTGAAACCAATCTAACACTTTAATCAATTTACAAAATCAACATAAGAAAGATAAGTCTTCCCAAATTAGACGAATATTATGTGCTTTGCGATAAATATTAACTCTTGCTAAATACAAAAGTGCCCGAAATTGAAACATCAACCAAATAAAAGCTTTTCATGAGCCAACCCATGAGCGCATATTTTAGTTATATGGACCATACACAAAATTTATTCTACTTCTTTACAATATTCTTGCTAATAAATTCAGCAATTTTCAAACTAGCGCGCGCGAAAACTAAATTAAACAAACCAGGCAATTCATCCTCGCTCAATTTTGGCTTGTTTTTATCATACACGACGCCTGTTGCCAAATACTCTGCTGTATCTAATTTCTGTGTTTTTTCTAAAACACTGTACCCAATTAAAGATTGCACAATATGAAAAGACTTAATCTGACCAGCAAAATTAATAGTAAAACTCATCACAGCTTCTTTTCGCTCTAGATCGTAGAAAATCTGCTCAATAAAACAATCTACAACAGTGAAATTTGGCAACTTGGTAAGTTTTATTTCCTTCTTTGCACAGGCTATTGAAACAGAATTAAACATCTGATTAATCACAGAACTTTGCCACTTCTGATTGCTGAATTCAATATGTCCATTTGAATAAACTGGAATACGAGACGAATTAAATGATCTAGCAACAGAGCAATTTCTAAAATACACAATCTTTGTATATTTTTTCATATCAACACGTTCATATGAAATTGATTGATTATCCTCTGCGCATCCACATAAGAGTAAACTACTTAATAATCCAATAAATAAAAACAATCTATTTCTCATCATAGCCCCAAAATATAACTTACATATCCCTTACGAGCGCTCATAGACTCGTTCAATGTTGTACTAATATTATTCACATTGTTTATCAAATCCATTAACTGCAACATACTTCCTTGAGAAAAATCCTTCCAAATCTTCATAGATTCAGAAAAGTCACAAATGGCAGTCTGCGCAGAAGGCAAGATAGATTTCTCAACACGCTCACCGCATCGGTTAAAAGTTTGAGCACTAACAGAAATATTAGAAAATGCAGAATTCATGGAATCCAAAACCTTAACAATACGGTCTATGCTCAAATCAATATTCTTCCCATTTTTAACAAGAATGCGATTCAATTCCTTAATCAACTCATTTGCATTCGCAACCATTTCTGGAATGCTATCAAACAATTTTTCGATCACAGAATACTCACTTTGTATCTGAGGAATATGTCCGCTAAGACGTTCAGATGAAGTAGTATTATTAAGTTCAAGCACACTGTATCCAGTTAAACCCTGCATGCCAATTTTAGCCGTACAACCTTTGTATAAAATCATTTTCTTATCAATTTTCAATATAATTTTAACGCGCTGAGTGCTAGGCAATTCAATTTCTATGGAATCTACATATCCAACAGGCACTCCCTTAAAAAACACCTGATTTCCAACTTTCAACCCACTAATAGAACGATCAAAATAAACAACATACTTCTTGCTCGTAAGAGAACTAATTCCAGAAGAAATAAACACAAAAATACTAAAAATACAAACAAGGAAAATAAATATACCTCCAAAAAACCGTTTAGAAGGTGGCAATCGTTCGAACATAACTCTCCAAAAACTCCCTTACCATAAAATTATCACTTTTTCGTAACTCATTAAATGTTCCTGTGTATATCTTACCACCAATTAAAACTGAAATGCGATCAGCAATTTTTGCAAGACGCGATAAATCATGCGTTACCATAGCAATCGTCATATTGTAATTTTTCGATAAATGCAAAAGCAAATTATCGTAGCTTTCTAAAATCACACAGTCTAACCCAGCCGTTGGCTCATCTAAAAACAAAATTTCTGGTTCTAAAACCATTGTCATTGCCAACGCCGCTCGTTTTTGCATGCCACCAGAACATTCTAGTGGAAAATAATCAAACACCTCATACTTTAACCCAACAAGCTTAATATAGTATCGAGCAATTTGTCTTGCAACATCAACAGGCATATCAAGCTTTACAATCAACGGCATCATAATATTCTCACCAATTGTCATATTGTTCAACAACGCATTGCTTTGAAACTGCACACCGACACGTTTTTTAGCATAATCCCACCTGTTGCCATTTTCATCAAGAATATTGCCAGAAATATATGGAAGCAAACCAACTAACACTTTCAGAAAATAGCTTTTACCCTCGCCAGATGGACCAATAATTCCATGGATCTCACCTTTTTTGAGCGTCCAATCAATACCCTGATGATTTTTGGTATATAAATTTTTAACTTCAATATAGTTCATATAACACTCATATAATCCCTAATAAAGCTGATATAATGTTAATAAACATATCAACCAACACACAAGCAAAAATGCTATATACAACACCTTTAGTAATTGCCAATACAATGCTTTCTGAATTAACAGAAACAGATTTAGCTTCATATGCACAAATTAAGCCAATAATAAGACCAAAAATTGGACCTTTCCATAAAAGTGAAATAAACAAATTAAATGTCAGTGATCTAGAAAGCGCCTCAAGCAAAAAAGCAGATCCAATATGAATCGTACTGTGCAACAAAAGATATCCACCTAAAATACCAGCCAATGCAGAAATATATCCAAGAAACGGCATCAAAACAATAAATGCAATAATCTTAGGTTTTAGCAAAAAAATTTCAGGTTCAATTCCAAGAATTTTCAACGTATTCCATTCATCAGAAATGCGCATAATTCCAATTTTGGCAATCATGCTACTACCAGATCTTGCTGCTAACACAACGATGCTAATCAACAAACCCATTGCCTTAAAAAACAATATAATCACAAGATCAACTGCATAAAACTCAGCACCAAAAACTCTAAGCTGAACAGACGATTGCAAAGCCGCAATCACCCCCCATGCGCAACTTAAAAACAGGATAATTGGCACAGCTTGAAGACCCATGTTATAACAGCTATTAATTGTATCCATAATCACAATCTGACGTTGAAATTCATGTTTAGGCTTTCTGCCCAGAATTGATACAAACTTAATAATTGTAAAAGTATAGACAAATATGCTTGATATAAACTGCCAAATATAATAAAAAAAGCCTTTTTCAATATCACGATCGTGCAATTTGTTAGGTCGATTCAACAATTTATCCAACAAGCTCTTTTTTGCTTGCTTAAGAAGATTCGCCTCATAATCTTGCTGATTATTTGATTCAACCATGAACGCATCATTATTATCCAAATCTTTACAAGCTGCAACGTGCCTTTCATTAAAATTATCCAACAAGCTCTTTTTTGCCTGCTTACAAAGATTCGCCTCATAATCTTGCTGATTATTTGATTCAACCATGAACGCATCGTTATTATCTAAATCTTTACAAGCTGCAACGTGCCTTTCATTAAAATTATCTAAAATCACACGAATACCTGTATCAATCTTGGCTTCTTTATAATCTACGATCGACTTTTCTGGTAATTTTTTTAATATATCCAATATCTTTGAAAACTGTGCTATAGTAAACTCACCTTCCAGGTGATAAATACAACTATTATCTTGAAAATTATTGCCTGGTGAGTTTTTCATATAAACACATAGGTATTTTTAAATTTGCTCGCTTGCAATTAAGCAGAAAGTCTTGCTCTACCTTTACTTCTTCTAGCTCTCAACACATTTGCTGAACGAGATCTGAAACCATGTCTTCTTTTTCTTACTAAGTTACTTGGTTGAAATGTCCTCTTCATAACATTTTCCTCACTACAAAGATCCTACCATGATTATTTGGATTCTACAAGAGCATGGCGCCCAATATACACGCCAATGAAGGCAAGCATAGCAACAAACACTAACCAAAACACGGGATAATAGGCACATCCAGCGTCTTGACCATATTTAGCCAAATGCGTACAAATATAACAAGTAGCTCCACCAGATACCGATGTACCGATGCTATAAGCTGTCGAAACACCGCGATATCGGTATTCACGAGGAAACAAATCAAACAAAATTGCATGACTTGGACCAACATATAAAGCCAGAACAAATACATTGATAAAATGAAAATTCAAGTTACCATATATAATTGTTGGCACTCCTAATACTGTAATTGCCAAGCAGGCAAACAACATCATGCGATATTTTTTCTTTAAGAAATCACTAATAACACCAGCAAAAAGCAAAGAAAAGGCGTAAACAAGGAAGTAGTACATATAATATTGACGTACAACAACAGAATCATATTGAACCTGCCAGTAACCATTCAAGAAAATCATATTGTAATAAAACATGCCGCTTAAACCAGCTGCTAATAAAATGCTTGCAGTAACACTTCGTACAAAATTAAAGTTCTCGCGCTTTTTAGACTGAACAGACGCAGCTCCATGAGCAGCTTTTGGAATAAGACGCAGCAAAATAGCAAACAAACCAATCAATCCACCAAGCATAAATGCCCATTTCCATGACTCTGCAGTACTATGGTAACCAGCAACAGTTCCACCAAACATACCAAGCACAGTAAAACACCATGCCAAGCCGCTGGCAAAACCTTTTTTAGATCTTTTTTCAGGTTCTTCAAGCATTTCAATAAGGAAAATAGCCGCGCCATTAAGCTCACCAGCCGCGCTCATTGTTTGAGCCATTCTGCATAAGAACAAGAAAAACACTGCCCATGCGCCAATTTGTGCATACGAAGGCAAGAATGCAATAAGGAATGACGAAGCTGCCATGATCGTCATAGACCAGAACAAAGCCACGTTGCGCCCCTTTTTATCGCCGACATAGCCAATAATCAAACCGCCAATAGGACGCATCAATGCGCCTAAGAAAATAACCAAATATCCAGATTTTAAAACAGTTAAAGAATCAGCTGGACCATTGAAAATTGGAGCAATAATCGGCGTCATAAATGCAAAAAGCATGTAATCATAATACTCTAGCGCCGAACCCGATAATACTGTGATGATTGAGAATAGAGAAGATATATTCATACCACTAATTATACATAGATCAATAAATTGCACAACTGAAGTATTACGCGTAATTCTATTATGCAAGCTAAGTTAAAACAAGAATAATAAATATTCACAAAGAATTTTGCTCCTAATTAAAAAGATCACAAATAAAATATTCACAAAGAATTTTGCCCATAATTTTGTTTTGAATTTTGTTCTGGCAATAAAAGTAATCGCTACCCCATAGGGCTAGACTATTGGTACCTATCGCTTTCTATACTTCATTTCCACAACCTATTTTCTTTTACTAATCTATAGTACTGATCTATTCGTTTGCCAGACATCTTTCAAAAACATCCCTCACTCAGCAGCCCTCAAACAACATTCACTCAGCAACCTGCACTCAGATTTGTTCTGGCAATAAAAGTAATCGCTACCCCATGGGGCTAAAATTATGAGTAATGATCTATTTGCTATACTTTCCCAAGCTCTCCTTAAGTCAAACTCCAAGTACTACGCAACGATCCATCATGCACTCAGATCAAATTATCGTCATTGATTTGTCATAAACTACCAGCATTTTTTGTACATTTTTTGATAAAATTATTCAAAACAGCATCAATTGAGCTTCCTATTCATCGAAACTATATTATGCATAAAATAAGGTTATCATAATGAAACGAGCACATCAAAACAACAGAATTATAAGCACTGCGCTCTGATTTGTCATAAACTACTGAATTTTCAATGCATTATTAACATCAAAAATGCATTTTATAGAACTTATTCCAATAAAACAAATCATCTTGTTTTGTTCTCACGCGCTTAGATAGATTATTTTCACTTGCACGATCTTTTTCATTATTTGCAATAAAATTGTCGATAATACAAATTTGAGAACTATCAGAAACAACAGAACGGCGTGCTTCAAATTCTTTCTTCAAATCTAGATCAACAACTTTCCCAGGAGCAATTATAATTATCTGTTTAATAGACTCAACAGCAGCAAGTTGAGCCATAGCATAATCGCAACGGTAAATATCAGAAACATTAGGCACATTCCAAAAAAACTTAACGCAACTCAATTTTTCATCTTTTTTTGCGCAAAAATCTACATAAACTATGCACCTAGAAGACTCAATATTAGAATAAAATTGATACGAATCAAACGCACAACTTTGATACCATTCGAAAAAAGTATCATAAAACAATTTCGTCTTATGCAAAATTTTTATATAATCGAGCCCAGAAAACATCAACCAATCTTTCCACAAGCTATTTTTTGCATTACTAATGCCACACAAGCTAGCACGTATTTCCTCAATCACGCAATTTTTAATATATGCATATAAGCTTTTTTCAGATTCTAACACACCTAGATTAGATGCCATGAGCGAACCAATTTTGCCCTGTAAAGCCATCTTTTGCTCACTTGCGCAATTAATACTGATACTAATATTTTCATGCTCCCACTGATTGCTTTCAACAACATATCCATGCTCGTATATAATCTGCGTTTTCACGCCAACAACTGGCGTTTTTCCAACATAAATAACGTCATCAAAAAACTGCGCTAAACTTTTTTCGATTATCCAACGATCAGATTCTGTTTCATATTTTTCAATCATAATAGCACGAAACTGAAATTCCTTAAATTCATCTACCAATTTATCAACATCAATTGGTCGCCAAATAGGTTTTTTCTGAGCAATCAGCTCAAACAAATCAATATATTTTTTCTCATCAATCAATTGCTCAATTTTCTTAACAAATGGATGCTTTGCTACTGGAGAATACTGCACATAAGGAAAAACATTATCCAACAACTCTCTATCTTGCATATTGGTTATTGCCATGATTTTTCTAATAGAACAAGATGAATATGGCTTAGTCATCAACTCAATGATATATCGCCAGACGGTACAATCTAAAGATTCAGACCACTTATATTGCAAAACATGATTAAACTTTTGATCAGTAGCATTCAACAAATCATGCAACACAATTGAATCATCACACGCAATATATTTTGCATCTTGCAAAGCCTCAATCAAACTTGTAACATCACCAACGACAATTTGCTTACATGAATAATCTTCAACTTCTTGCAAAACATAAACTTTATCGAAAACTCCATTAATTGAATCTGGAAGAAACACAGACTGGGCAACTTCTCCATTAGCCTGAAAAAACGATTTAGAATAATTCCACAAACCATCTAGAGTGTAAATTTTTTTACTCGATTCATTTAAACAAAAAGCAACAAAAGCACCAGCTGCATAATTTGGAGCAATAATATTCCCAGATAACTGATGACAATTATTAGCTAAAACTAACCTAGCTGAATGAGAGCCTTCTAATGACTTAGCAACATCTAAACTAGTTTCGTTTTCTATTCGATTGTCAACAGACATAGCATCAGTATACGTAGAATACTCTATCAAATACAATTATTTCTGTTTCAAATGATGATAAACAAGAACGTATACTGGAATCTTTCTAAAACTTATACTTTGGAAACTACGAACAGAACTAGGAGGCTGAACCGAAACATCGCTTTTAATCTCTGAATTTTCAAAATCTTCGTAACGCAACCTAGAATAAGGACTATAAGATGCAGCATGGCCCTTAACAGTATGAGATCTAAACAAATTTAGTAAATTATTATGTAATTGTAAGAAGTCCTTACCAGGGTAATACTTATTATCATTATTTGGTTGCAACTGGATATATTTGCCACTCCTAGCAAAACCTCTGAGGACTTCAGTAATCTTTAAGCCATATGCTAGCACACGCAATTCCTCATAAAACAAGCTTACCAATCTTTGCATCATATAATTTTTTTCAAATGGAATATCTCCAAACACATGGTAAACACGATATTTTCCATGACCATAATAGTTTTTTTCATCTTGATTAAAATACTTAACAACATCACTCATATTATTGTAAGCATTATAAAGCATGTTACCATCTTCAATTTTAAATACGTGCCCTGAATAATCCCATGTACTAGCCACATTAGCTTTAGCTTCTTTGCGCATATTAGCAATTATATTAGAAGCTGTATCTCTCTCATTTTTCGAATATAATTTTTTTAATTCTAATTTTTCTAATTGATGAGCCCAAGATTTAACAAAACCACCATTAAAATAAGCAATCATATTAGATTCTTGATCACTACTATCTGAAAAATCAGGCGATTCATCATCAAAATCATTGCTATTACTATCTATATTCTCTTGCTCAAACGAATACAACTGGTTAAAAACATCATTAATTTCTATCATCCTCAATGAAAACTGATCAATTTTCTCGTCTTTGTTTTCTATAACATTAGTAGCTAACCTATGAAACAACTCCATAAGTTCTTTTTTAGAAATGCCCTGTTCAACATTATAAATCTCAATATTGCTTAAATTAGATCCTAAAAGATTATAAAAATCATCTTGATAAGCACAAAAGTTCTTAAGCATAGGTTTTACAATAAAATATGTGACATTTTCAGAAAGATTTTCTTTCAAGATTTCATTAAAATCTTCTTGGTAGCATACAAAAATATCTGTATTGAGTTTGATATTTCCTTCCACATAATTCTCACTCAAATTTGATACTTCAATCAATG
>DAHXLG010000079.1 GCA_027371775.1 bacterium | reverse complement strand
AAAAATAAAATGATATAAAGATAAAATAAGAAAATAAAATTATACAGAAAATAAAATGATATAAAGATAAGAAAATAAAATAATATAAAGATGAAAAAATAAAATGATATAAAGATAAAAAAAATAAAATCAAAAATCAGAAAATAAAATGATACAAAAAATAAGAAAATAAAATGATATAAAGATAAAATGAGAAAATAAAATAATATAAAGGTAAAATGAGAAAATAAAATAATATAAAGATTCTAGTGCACGAAGTGCACTGACCCTTATAGAAGAAAATAAAATGATACAAAGATTCTAGTGCATAAAGTGCTAGTCAGAAACATAGTGAAAGAAAATAAAATCAAAGTTAAAATAAGAAAATAAAACTATATAAAGATGAGAAAATAAAATAATATAAAGATAATATGAGAAAATAAAAAAGATATAAAGATGAAAAAAAATAACATAAAGATGAGAAAATAAAATGATACAAAGATAAGAAAAATGATACAAAGATGAAGAAAAAATATATAATGATGATAATATAATATAATATGAAGATGAGAATATAAAATGATACAAAGATTAAATAAAATAATAAAAAATGAAAAATAAAATGATATAAAGATTAAAAAATAAAATTATACAAAAAATGACAAATAAAATAATATAAAATAAGATAAGAAAATAAAATGAGAAAATAAAATGATATAAAAATAAAAAATAAAATGATATAAAGAAGAAAAAAATAAAAATAATACAAAGATGATAAAATAAAATGATACAAAAATGAGAAAATAAAATAATATAAAGAT
>DAHXLG010000078.1 GCA_027371775.1 bacterium | reverse complement strand
AAAATAAAATGATACAAAGATAAAATGAGAAAATAAAACGATGCAAATATAAGTAAAAAATAAAATAATACAAAGATTAAATGAGAAAATAAAACAATATAAATATGAGAAAATAAAATAATATAAAGATAAAATAAAAAATAAAATGATATAAATATAAAAAAATAAAATGATACATAGATGAGAATATAAAATTATATAAAGATAAAAAGATACAACGATAAGGAAATAAAAAGATATAGAGATGAGAAAATTAAATGATATAAAGATGAGAAAATAAAATAATATAAAGATGATAATATATAATGATATAAATATAAGAAAATAAAATGTTAGAAAGATAAAAAATAAAATGATACAAAAATAAGAAAATAAAAGAATATAAAGATGATAATATAAAATGATATAGAGAAAATAAAATGATATAGGAATAAAATTATATATGGATAAAATAATATATGAATAAAATAAAAAGTAAAATGATATGAGGATAAGAAAATAAAATCAAAGATAAGATGAGAAAATAAAATAATATAAAAATAAAAAATGATACAAAGATAAAAAAATAAAATCAAATATAAAATAAGAAAATAAAACAATACAAAGATTAAATGAAAAAATAAAATAATATAAAGATCAAAAATGATACAAAGATTATTCTAGGAGTATGCATGTTTTTGACTAAACACGAAGTTCACTGACCCTTATGAAGAAAATAAAATCAAAGATAAGATGAGAAAATAAAATAATATAAAAATAAAAAATGATACAAAGATAAAAAAATAAAATCAAATATAAAATAAGAA
>DAHXLG010000077.1 GCA_027371775.1 bacterium | reverse complement strand
AATGTTCTAGGAGTATGCATATTTTTGACTAAAGCATACACTTAAAAGCAATGGTATCCATGTTTTTGACTAACCTCTTGCGGTGATAGTTTTATTTCTTCTTTGATATATTATTTTATTTTTATATTATTTTATTTTTTAATATTATTTTTATTTTTTAATATTATTTTATTTTTTAATATTATTTTATTTTTAATATTATTTTTTTTTATATTATTTTATTTTTATTTTATTTTTAATATTATTTTATTTTTATATTGTTTTATTTTTTTATATTATTTTATTTTTTATATTATTTTATTTTTAATATTATTTTATATTTTTTTTTATATTTTATTTTATTTTTATATTATTTTATTTTTAATATTATTTTATTTTTATATTATTTTATTTTTTTTATATTATTTTATTTTTTATATTATTTATTTTATTTTTTTATATTATTTTTATTTTTATATTGTTTTAGTTTTATATTATTTTATTTTTTATATTCTTTTTATTTTCTATTAGTTCACTTTTTAAAATTTTTATATTATTTTATTTTAATATTATTTTATTTTTAATCGTTTTATTTTTTTTATCATTTTATATTAATTTTTTGTAATATTTTTACATTTTTTTTGTATTAGTTTATTTTTATATTATTTTATTTTTTCTATCATTTTATTTTTGTATTATTTTATTTTGTATTATTTTATTTTGTATCATTTTATTTTTTGTATCATTTTTTTTTGTATTTTTTTTGTATCTTTTTTTTATATCATTTTTTTTATTTTTCATTTTATTTTTAGAAATTTTTACATTATATAT
>DAHXLG010000076.1 GCA_027371775.1 bacterium | reverse complement strand
CTTATCTTATCTTTATATCGTTTTATTTTCTCATCTTCATATCATTTTATTTTCTCATCTTTATATGATAGAATGATAAGAAAATAAAATAATATAAAGAAAAAATGAGAAAATAAAATAATATAAAGATGAAAAATAAATTGATATAAAAATAAAATGATACAAAGATGAGAAAATAAAATCAAAGATAAAATAAAAAAATAAAACAATACGAAGATAAGATGAGAATATAAAATAATACAAAGATAATATGAGAAAATAAAATAATATAAAGATAAACAAATAAAGTAACAAAATAAAATAATACAAAAATGAGAGAATAAAATGATATAAAGATAAAAAATAAAATGATACAAAGATAAAATGGGAAAAATAAAATGATACAAAGATAAAACCAAAAAATAACAAAATAAAATAATATAAAAACAAGAATATAAAATGATATAAGATTAAAAAATAAAATAATACAAAGATAAAATGAGAAAATAAAATGATACAAAGATGAGAGAATAAAATAATATAAAAATACAAAAAATGATACAAAGATAGAATGAGAAAATAAAACAATATAAAGATGAAAAAAATAATATAAAAATAGTATGAGAAAATAAAACGATACAAAGATGTAAAAATGAAATGATACAAATATGAGAAAATAAAATGATACAAAGATGAAAAATAAAATGATACGAAGATGAGAAACTAAAATGATATAAAGATGAGAAAAAAAAGAATACAAAAATAATATGAAAATAAAATGATACAAAAGATGAAAAATAAAATCATACAAAAAGAAAATGAAATGATATAAAGATAAGTACACAA
>DAHXLG010000075.1 GCA_027371775.1 bacterium | reverse complement strand
AAAAATAAAATAACATAAAGATGAAAATAAAAAAAATAGAACGATACAAAGATAAGAAAATAAAATAATATAAATATTCTAGTGCATGAAGTGTTTCAGAAACTATACTTTACAATACTACGTATTGTAAAGCATATTCCTTCTTCTGCTGGGTTCTTATTGCAGGCAATGACTACCAGTTTTCTGACTAATACTTGTGGAAGAAAATAAATAATACAAAAATGAAAAAAATAAAACAATATAAAAAAAGAAAATAAAATGATACAAAATTATAAAATAAAATAATACGAAGATAAGATAATAACAGCATATAAAAATAATATGAGAAACGAAAATGATATAAAGAGGAGAAAATAAAAATGATACAAGGATAAATAAAATAAAATGATATAAAGATTAAAAATAAAATAATATAAAAAAAGAAAATAAAATGACACAAAGATAAAAAAATAAAATAACATAAAGATGAAAATAAAAAAAATAGAACGATACAAAGATAAGAAAATAAAATAATATAAATATGAGAAACTAAATAATATAAAGATAAAAAATGATACAAAAATGAGAAAATAAAATGACATAAATATAAAAAAATAAAATGATATAAAGATAAGAAAATAAAATGATACAAAGATGATAAAATAAAACCATATAAAAAAAGAATAAAATGATACAAAGATTCTAATGCATGAAGTGCTTTTAGTATATGCTTTAGTTTGCACTGCAAGGGTTCTGCAAACTAAAGAATATACTTTAAACCCTCGTGGAAGAAAATAAAATAATATAAAAATAAGAAAAATAAAATCGAAAATAAAATTAAAAAAATGATATAAAGATGAGAAAAA
>DAHXLG010000074.1 GCA_027371775.1 bacterium | reverse complement strand
TTGTTTTATTTTTTCATCTTTATATTATTTTATTTTCTTATTTTGTATTATTTTATATTTTCATTTTTGACTAAGCACGAAGTACTTTTAGTGTATGCTTTACAATACTACATATTGTAAAGCATACACTTTAAACCCTTGTGAAGAAAATAAAAGATACATAAATGAAAAATAAAAGAATATAAATATGAGAATAAAATAATACAAAGATGAGAAAAAAATAATATAAATACAAGAATATAAAATGATATAAGATAATAAAATAAAATAATACAAAGATGAAAAAGAAAAATGATATAAAAATAAGAAAATAAAATAATATAAAGATTCTAGTACATGAAGTGCTATCAGAAATATGGATCACATTGCTCTGCAATGTAATCCATATTTCCAAATGACTCTTGTGGGAGAAAATAAAATGATAGAAAGGTGTGAAAATAAAATAATATAAAGATGAAAAAATAAAATGATACAAAAATAAAAAAAGATATAAAGATTAGAAAATAAAATGATACAAACATAAGAAAATAAAATGATATAAAAATGAAAATAAAATCAAAGATAAAATAAGCAAAATAAAAATAATATAAAGATGATAAAATAAAATAATATAACGATGTAGAAATAAAATGATACAACAATGAAAAAATAAAATAATACAAAGATTAAATGAAAAACTAAAATGATATATAAATGAGAAAATAAAATGACATAAAAATAAGATGAGAAAATAAAATGATACAAAGAAAATAAAATAATATAAAGATGAAAATATAAAATGATATAAAGATTCTAGTGCTCGACTCTTGTAGGAGAAAATAAAATGATACGAAGATACAAATATAAAA
>DAHXLG010000073.1 GCA_027371775.1 bacterium | reverse complement strand
TATAAAATAATACAAAGTTTAAATGAGAAAATAAAATAATATAAAAATTAAAATATAAAATGATACAAAAATAAAATTAGAAAATAAAAAGTTACAAATATTCTAGTGCTCGAAGTACTTTTAGTGTATGCTTTAAATCATTTTAGAAGAATAAAATGATATAAAGATAAAATAAGAAAATAACATGATACAAAAATAAAATAATATAAAAATAATATGATAATATAAAATGATACAATGATACGAAAATAAAATAATATAAAGATGAAAATATAAAACTATATAAAGATTAAATGAAAAAATAAAAACTGATACAAAAATAAAAAAATAAAATGATATAAAGATAAAATGAGAAAATAAAATAATATAAAGATGAAAATATAAAATAATACAAAGTTTAAATGAGAAAATAAAATAATATAAAAATTAAAATATAAAATGATACAAAAATAAAATTATATAAAGATAAAATAAATGATATAAAGTGATACAAAAATGAAAAAAAATGATACAAAGATTAAATAAGAAAATAAAATGATATAAAGATGAAAAAAATGATATAAATATAAGAAAATAAAATAATACAAAGATGAAAAAAAAATTATATAAACATGAAAAATAATATAAAGATGAAAAATAAAATGATGTAAAGATAAAATGAGAAAATAAAATGATACAAAGAGTTGAAAAGCCTTGTGGAAAAATAAAATGAGAAAATTAAATAATATAAAGATAATAAAATAAAATGAAAAATGAAATGATAAAAAAAAAATAAAATAAAAAAATAAAATAAAAAAATGAAAAAAAAATTATATAAAAATGAAAAAAAATATAAAAATGAAAAATAAAATGA
>DAHXLG010000072.1 GCA_027371775.1 bacterium | reverse complement strand
GATAAAATAAAATCGAGATAAAATAAAATCTAGATAAAATAAAATCAAGATAAAATAAAATCAAGATAAAATAAAATTAAGATAAAATAAAATTAAGATTAAATAAAATAAAATTAAGATAAAATAAAATTAAGATAAAATAAAAAAAGATAAAATGGGATGAAATAAAATTAAATAAAATTAAATAAAATCAAGATAAAATAAAAATGGGATAAGATAAAATAAAATCAAGATAAAATTAAATGGGATAAAATAAAAGTAAAATTAAATAAAATCAAGATAAGATTAAATGGGATAAGATAAAATAAAAATGTGATAAAATAAAAATGTGATAAAATAAAACTGTGATAAAATAAAAATGTGATAAAATAAAATCGAGATAAAATAAAATCGAGATAAAATAAAATCTAGATAAAATAAAATCTAGATAAAATAAAATCAAGATAAAATAAAATCAAGATTAAATAAAATTGAGATTAAATATGATAAAATAAAATCGAGATAAAATAAAATCAAGATAAAATAAAAACGAGATAAAATAAAATCGAGATAAAATAAAATCTAGATAAAATAAAATCAAGATAAAATAAAATAAAATCGAGATAAAATAAAATCGAGATAAAATAAAATCGAGATAAAATAAAATCGAGATAAAATAAAATCAAGATAAAATAAAATCGAGATAAAATAAAATCGAGATAAAATAAAATCAAGATAAAATAAAATTGAAATTAAATGTGATAAAATAAAATCGAGATAAAATAAAATCGAGATAAAATAAAATCAAAATAAAATAAAATCGAGATAAAATAAAATCAAGATAAAATAAAATCGAGATAAAATAAAATCGAGATAAAATAAAATC
>DAHXLG010000071.1 GCA_027371775.1 bacterium | reverse complement strand
AAATAATACTAATATAAAAAAAATGATATAAATATAAGAAAATAAAATGATACGAATAAAATAAAATAATATAAAAATAAGAATATAAAATAATAAAAGATAAGATAAGACGATAAAAGATACAAAGATGAGAAAATAAAATAAAAGATTAAATGAAAATAAAATGATACAAAGATTCTAGTGCACGAAGTGCACTGACTCTTTTTGGAAGAATATAAAATGATATAAAAATGTAAAAAATAAAATAATATAAAAATAAGAAAATAAAAAGATATAAAGATGAGAAAATAAAATGGCACGAAGATTCTAGTGCACAAATTGCTTTTAGTGTATGCTTTCCAGAGTGGTTGTAAAACCACTCAGACCCTTTTGGAAGAAAATAAAATGATATAAAGATAAAAATAATAAAAAGATGATAAAATAAAATTATACAAAGATTAAATGAGAAAATAAATAATATAAAGATGATAAAATAAAATAATAAAAAAATAAAAAAATTAAATGATACAAAAAAGAAAAAAAAATGATATAAAAATGAGAAAATAAAATAATATAAAAATAAGAAAATAAAACGATATAAAGATGAAAAATAAAAATAATATAAAAATGATATAAAGATTCTTTTTAGTATATGCATTAGTTTGCGTCCTGAATTATGCTTTCGGGAGTATATTTTTGGACATTTACAATTTAAAACATACTCCGGAAGTATAATTCTAGAAAACTAATACATACACTTTCCAGAGGGATTGTAAAACTACTCAACCCTTGGTGTGAGAATAGAAAATGATACAAGATAAGAAAATAAAATAATACAAAGATAAGAAAATAAAACAATATAAATATAAAAAAATAAAATAATATAAAACGATA
>DAHXLG010000070.1 GCA_027371775.1 bacterium | reverse complement strand
TTATTTTTGTATTAAATTATTTTTATATGATAATATTATTTGTCACCTTTGTATCATTTTATTATTTTCTCATTTTTTTTATCAATTTATTCTTTTTATATTATGTAATTTTATTATTTTTGTATAATTTTTTTTATTTTTATATTATTTTATTTTTATATCATACTCTTTTATCATCTTTGTATCAATTTATTTTTTTTTATATTATGATATTTTATTATCTTTATATTAATATATTTTTTATATAATTATATTATTTTTTCATTAATATAGCAATTTATTTTTAAATATTATGATATATTAGTTTTTTATCATCTTTGTATTAATTTATTTTTTATATAATTATATTGTTTTTCATCTTTGTATTTATTTATTCTTTTTATATATATTATTTTTTATTTTAGTATCAATTTATTTTATATTATTTTTATCTTTGTATTAATTTATTTTTTTATATGTTATTTTTCATCTTTATATTTATTTTTAATATCATATTCTTTTTTATTTTTGTATTAATTTATTTTTTATATCATATTATTTTTCCATTTTTATATCAATTATTTAAATATCATATTATTTAATCATGTTTGTATCGATTTTTTTTATATTATATTATTTTATTATCTTTGTATTAATTTATTTTTTTTTATATTATATTATTTAATCATCTTTATATTAATTTATTTTTATAATATATTATATTATCATCTTTGTATTTTTTTTTATTTTTATATTATTTTATTTTTATATCATACTCTTTTATCATCTTTGTATCAATTTATTTTTTTTTATATTATGTTATTTTATCCTCTTTGTATTACATTTTTTAAAATATATTATTTTATCATTTTTGTATCAATTTAATTTTATATTA
>DAHXLG010000006.1 GCA_027371775.1 bacterium | reverse complement strand
TCACCCTGCAAAACCAGACATTGCAAAATTGCTTGAATGGTCAAAACCAAAGTATGTTATTCCAGTGCACTCGGAAGCTGAGCACCGTATTTCGCATATTGCATTCGCGCAATCAAAAGGCTTCAAGACTTTCAACTTGCATAATGGAGTTGTAATTGAGATTACTCTTGATGAGATAGTAAAGCATCAAACGATCAAGCATGGTAAATTAGCTTATGATGGTAATCGTTTACTTTCTGCAACTAGCGAAGTTTTCAAGCAGCGTAAGGAAATGAACGATAATGGTGTTGTGATTATCAGCATTGGTTTTAAAAACAAGAAGCCAACATGCATGATTACAACATATGGTGTTTATGATAAAACAATTGACATAAATGATAAAAGAAAAATTACTTATAGCAAGCAGTTGAAGTTTGATATTGAGCGTGCATTGGGTCAATTTGCTTATGCTGAATTTGTTCAGAAGGAAAGTTCGATTAAAGGACGTATCTTTGATATCGCGCGCAACACTGTATGGAATCAGATTAAGAAGAATCCTATGATTGGTTGTCATATAATTTCGTAGTTTTACTGCTATGCTTTTATTGCAACTTATAAAATGTTAAGAGGAAATAATATGGAAATTTTTTTAGATTCGTTTGATGTTACAGGTATTACAAAATATAGAGATTATATAGTTGGAATTACAACAAATCCTACAATATTGGCGCAAAATATTAATACCATGGATGATTTGCACAAGCAGTTGCAGCAGATGCTGCAGCAGTTTCCTGGTTTATTAATTAATTTACAAGTTTCTAGTGCAAAGGCTGATCAGATGGTGCAAGAAGCTTCTAAGATTAGTGAATACGGAGAGAACTTTATAGTGAAAGTTCCATGTACATTTGAGGGGCTTAAGGCTCTCAAGGAAATTGGAAAACTTGGGTTGAAAACAAATGCTACGTTATGCTTTTCGTTTGTGCAAGCCAAGATGGCGCAAGATCTTGGGGCAACATATATATCTCCATTTTTAGGCCGCATGCAAGATGCAGGTCACGATATAGCAGAATTTGTTTATAAATTGCGTAAAGTTGTAGTAAGTTCAAAAATTTTAGCTGCATCGTTACGTAACGTTGAGCATGTTGAGTTAGCCGTAGCTGTTGGATGTGATGCAATTACGATTAATGAACAAGTTTTTGATAGCATTTTTTCTCAATCACTTTTGCAAAAAGGTCAGGCGATGTTTGATGCTTTGAATAAAATTTCTTATTTATAAAAATTACATTGTAATTTATTTTCAATTTTTATTTGTAAAAATTTTTGCCGTTTGTGGTACTCTTGTTGCTAAATTATGATTTAAAAATTGATAAATTGGTAAAAACTCTAAGTTACACTAATAGTATGAAGTCCATATTATCTAGAAAAAATTCACTTATTATATTTATGTCATTGATAGCACATTTTGTGACAACAACGTTTACACATGCTTCGATAAAAGAAGCAGAGTTAGGTGAGTTGCTTCGAAATTCAGATATTTTGCAGCTAAGTGATGATAATGCTTTGATTGTGCATATCAATCTTGTGAAAGACCATGTTTTAGGAAATATTAGCAAAGTAGTAAATGATGTGTTAAGAAAGCATTATGGCTACACTGATTTGGAAGAGTTATCTTTGCTACATAAAAAAACATATGATCTTTTAGTTGTGTTTTATGTTAATGGAGTGAATAGTTTGTTTGAAGAATCAAAAACTGTTGATTATGCTTGTTTTTTAGGTTTGGAAATAGAGGCTATATCGGATATACTAGAACTTGACTATTGGAAATCTCATCGTAATAATATGTTAGAACTTTGCATGCCAGACGTTGAAAATCTAGAGAATTTAATTGAAGAGCATACAATTTGGTTATCGCAATTTGTGGATTATCAAAGTATGCCTAAGCTCATATTGTTTTTACGTGCTTCTCAAGAGCTCGAAAGTGGCAGAATGATTGGTTCAAAAAACATATCTGGTATTGTTAAAGATATATTTGAAATGGAATCTTTCTTGAATGCTCATAAAGATATCCTTGAAGATATCGTTGAAATTGAATCTTTTGTGAATGCTAATAAGAATATTCTTGCAGTTGAATCTTTTGTGAATGCTAATAAGAATATTCTTGCAGTTGAATCTTGTATGAGTGATGATGATTTTGATGATGCAAGCTCAAACGATTTGTCTTTTAGTCAAGAAGATGAATAAGAAAGAGCTTCAGTGAAAGTTGGATATTATTATTTGAGAAATCGTTGGATTAAATAATGATTAGTTGATTGATTATAATGCTATCTATGTTATTTCTTTTTGCAGCATCTAGGTAATATTTGTTTGTTTCTAAAATCAAAATATTTTCTCCAAATTTATGTTTTAAGTATGCATAGAAAAATGGCCATGGTTTATCAAAAAATTGTACATTACCGCCGTGTGCTAAATGTTTGGCTGAAAGTGAATTTTTGATTGTTTCTTCAAGAGGTGGATACATATATAGATTTTTATGCTCTAATGAGTTTGCCTCTTTTTTGCAGCACAACATTTCTTTACAGCATAAAAACATAGGTTTATGAGATAAATTCTCTATATCAATTTCGTATGTATCGTCTGTTACTAGAAGAAAATCGGCATCATCTGGTGATAATGCAATGTTTTTAACAACTTGTTTACCTTTTGCAAGATCTGCGATGATATATCCATTTCCTGAATATTGTGTTGTTTCAAACCAATGTTTTGCCACTTCTATTGCGCTAACTTGGATTATTTTTTCATGGTTGAAATTTGTTTCAAGATCATCAGGTAATATTATGAAATCATATTTTGATAGCAAATTTGGAGTTAGAAATTTCTCGATCATTTTCTGATTTTACACTAGCTTTTCATTTGATGATAGTTTTTTTGCCCTTTATCTAGACAATTTTTGCGTTTTGCACTAGAATTATAGCATAAAAAACCAAAATAATATAAGGAAGAAATAATGTCAGAATTTTTATTAAAAGAAGGTGTTGCCAAAGCGTACGGTTTGTATGCAATGAGCGTTATCAAAGGACGTGCTTTACCTGATATTAAAGATGGTCTCAAGCCTGTGCAGCGCAGAATTTTGTACTCTATGTACGAATCTGGATTTCGTTACAACAAGCCATTTAAGAAGTGTGCTAGAGTAGTCGGTGATGTTCTTGGTAAATATCATCCACATGGCGAATCTTCTGTTTATGAAGCTCTTGTGCATTTGGCGCAAGATTTTGGCATGTCGCTTCCTTTGATTGAAGGACAAGGTAATTTTGGTTCGATTGATGGCGATCGCGCGGCGTCTGTGCGTTACACTGAATCTAGATTGCAACAAGTTTCCGAATACCTATTGCAAGATTATGAAAAAGACACCGTGCCATTGCGCTATAACTACGATGAAAGTTGTCAGATTCCAGTAGTGTTGCCAGCACAGTTTCCAAACTTGTTGGTAAATGGTTCAAGTGGTATTGCAGTTGGTATGGCTACAAGCATTCCTGCGCATAATCTTGGAGAAGTTCTAGATGCTTTGATTGCAATTTTGGATAATGAGAACATTACTTTAGACCAGGTCACTCAATATATTAAAGGTCCAGATTTTCCTACAGGTGGCGAATTTTTCGGCGGACAAACGTTGCGTACAGGTTATGAAACTGGACGTGGTAAAGTTATTTTGCAAGGTACATGTTTCCAGGAAGAAATTAAAGGCCGTGTTGCATTGATTATTGATTCAATTCCATATCAAATTATTAAACCAAGATTGATTGAGCGTATTACGCAGCTTATTGAAGAAGGTCCACTTGAAGATATTGCTGATATTCGTGATGAATCTGGAAAGAATATTCGTTTGGTGCTAGAACTCAAGCGTGATGCGAGCCCGGATATTGTGAAACAACGTTTGTTTGCGCTTACACAAATGCGTACATCAATTAGCCTTAACATGGTTGCGATTCATAATGATAAGCCTGGTACGTTTGGTCTTATGGAAATTTTGCATGTGTTTTTGCGTTTTCGTGAAGAAGTTGTGCAAAAACGAGCAGAGTATATACTTAATAAGACTGCTAACAGAGCGCATGTTGTGTGGGGTCTTGCGCTTGCAACTGATATGATGGATCTGATTATTGCTACAATTAGATCGTCTGAGGATGTGCAAGATGCGCAGGCAAAATTGATGGCTATTAGTTGGAATCAAGAGCAGTTTGGTCCGATTTTAGAAATTCTTGATAAAGATTATAACATTGCATATCCATACCATTTTTCACCAGAGCAGGTTAAGGGTATTTTAGATTTGCGTCTACAAAAATTGACGAAGTTGGAACTCTCACAATTGCTTGAAGATCTTAAGGAATTGAGCGCAATTATTGCAGAGCAGAAACGCATTGTATTAGACAGAGAATATCGCAAGCAAATTATGAAAAATGAATTTACTTTCTTGAAAGAAAAATTTGCTGTGCCTCGCAGAACTAAGGTTTTGGAAAGTCTTGCTGATATGACAGAAGAATCATTGATTGAGCTTGAAGATATAGTTGTAATGATAACAGCAAATGGTTATATCAAGCGTATCAATCTTGAAGAATACAAGGTCCAAAATCGTGGAGGTAAAGGTAAAATCGGACACAAGAAAACTGATGATCCAATTTTGAATATATTCATGACAAACACATTAGCACAAATGTTGTTCTTCACGTCAAACGGAAAAGTATTTGCAATGAAAGCTTACGAAATTCCAGAAGGTTCTTCATCTTCGCGCGGACGTGCGGCAGTAAACTTATTCAAGCTAGAAGATGGTGAAAAAATTACAACAATTTTGCCATTAGAAGAAGATAGCAAAGGATTTTTGATGTTCATCACTCAAAAGGGCACGATTAGAAGAAATGATATTGCAGATTTCATGAATATCAGAGCAAATGGTAAGATTGCAATGAAGTTGGAAGATGGAAATGTATTGCACAGCGTGCTGTTGGTAAATGAAACTGATCAATTGCTTTTGACAAGCTCAAATGGTAACTCAATTCGTTTCGATGTTGCTGATATTCGTGTTTTTGAAAGCCGCGCTTCACAAGGCGTTCGTGCTATGTCTTTGAACGACGATGACTATATTATAGGTGCAACTCAGGTGGCACAAGAGGCTAGCGCCGAGATCTTATGTATTACAGAAAATGGTTATGGCAAGCGATCTGATCTTTCGGAATATCGTAAGATTAAGCGTGGTGGCAAAGGTACAAAGAGCATGAATATCAACTCTAAAACTGGACGCATCGTGCAAGCGATATCGATTGAAGATACAGATGATGTGTTGTTGATGACAAAAAATGGTCAGACAATCAGAACAAACATTGGCACTATTCGCAAAACAGGACGTGTGACAAGCGGAGTTATTGTAATGAAGCTGCCGGCAGGGGATAAAATTACACAAGCTCTACGCATCAGCGTACAAGATGAAAGTGATGCGTAATTTTTTGTGAAACTATTGGCGATATATTCGCTATGAATGGCTATTGTGGCGGAGTTTGATGAAAAAAATTTTGAAATGCTAATGTGAGATGTGATAGCATTTTTGGAACAGATCTAGCTCATGTGGTTGGCTGACTGAAGATAGTCGAGAGATTATATGAAGTAAAAATTTAGAATAATTTTTGTTTTGATAGCAAGTTTTTTCGCATTTGGTACAGCATTATTTGGTAGATGATTCGAGAGAAGTAAAAACCTATTATGATGCAGTTTTTAGATCGAAATTATAAGCAGATGCCGTGTGGCTGTATGTTATATATTAGCCAAAGGAGGAAAGATTTAAATATGCTCTTGCGAAATATCTTGAAAAATATCTTGCGAAATAGATTTGGATTAAAATATGATTGAGTGTACGGTACATGCATCGCCAGAAAGCTTTTGGGTTAGCTTCGATAGAACGCGCGATGGAGTGTTTTGCACAAGATTAATGGAAAAATATTTTATGAGGATCAATCAGATGTACGTTTGTTTAAGCTGAGTTATTTTATGACGACAAAGCTTTATATAACTTATTGTTCTTAAACAAAACTTATCCATATTATTTCAGTGCTCGATTGTGTTTACAGTTCAGATATTAATTTGCTTTATGATATTTGATAAAATTTATTGTAATTGCTAGGCCAAAAAATAAAGATAGCATTGAGTTTCCACCGTATGAAAAAAAAGGCAATACAACGCCTGTAACAGGCAGAATGCCTATGTTCATTCCTATGTTCATAAAAATTTGCACAAAAAGTAGCAGCATGAAGCCTATGCAAAAGAATCGTTTTCGTTGATCGCTTATTAAGCTGCTTGCATCAAATAACTTAATTAATAGAGCAAATAATAGGCAAATTAATATTAAGCTTGCTATAAAACCAAAGTGTTCTGCAAAACAAGAAAACAAGAAGTCTGTGTGATTTTCTGGAACAAATCCAAGCTTGTTGTGCAAAGCTTTTGATCCGAAAAAACCGCCTGCTCCTATTGCTATAATTGATTGAATAGTTTGATATGAGCTACCTCTTGGATCAGCATTTTTATGCATGAAAGAAGTGATTCTAGTTTTTTGATAAGGCAACATTTTAGACCATACAACTGGGGCGGCGCATCCAGCAAGAGCGATTGCGCAGATTAGTACTTTTTTGTTGATTCCTTTTATCCAAATCATTGTAAACCCTGTGGCTAAAAATATCAATGTTGTTCCTAAGTTTGGTTGTTTGAAAATTAGAAATGCTGGGATCAGAATTATTAAAGATGCTTTGGACAAACTAAACCAGTTTAGCTTATTGATTGCAAGAAATTTTGATAGCATTAAAATCATTGAAATTTTTGCAAACTCGCTAACTTGTAAAAATAGTCCGCCGACACTAGACCAGCGTTTGATTGTGCCCATGCCCAATAAGTTAATAACTAGCAAAAATAAAGTGCATAAATATATCATTTCTGCGAAGATAAACCATGTTTCAGGGGAAATTTTGGAAATCACGTACAAGATTCCAAGGCTTGCAATAAGTTTTATAGTTTGGCTAGCAAATAACGAGATATTGATTGATAACAGGATAATTAAGCTGCATAAAGCAACAGCAAGTACGTTTCTGATCAATCTTGCTTCAATAGTAGATTGAAATTTCGATATAATGTTCATATATATACTCAAGATTGTAAATAATAAAATAAAAATTAGCGAGTGCAATTTTTAAATGGTGATTATGTGGAAGTTTAATCAAGAAATGTTTGTATGAAAAAGTTCCTATGTGCAAGCATTCTTGAAACAGATCTAGCTCATGTGGCGTACTGAGCGCGGTATGGAAGAAGAATGGAAAATAATAGCAGAAGAATGGAAAAATTTAGAACAATATTGTAGCTATTTGTATTGTGATGTTGGAGCATAGTGCAAGCGATATCGATTGAAGAGATGATGTGTTGTTGATGACAAAAAATGGTCATATAACTTGGATGCATGCTCATTTCTTTTGCGTTATTTGTTATAAATTGATTTCATTGTGATATAAATCATTTTTTATTTATCTTTAACTTGCTGGCAAGTTTTGATCTTTAGCAAAATTTTGCATATTATTTGACATATTAATTAAATTTTAATTCGTGTTTTTTTATAATATTAATTATGGATTGTGAATATTGTATTGTTTGTCACAGGAGTGACGTGAAATTAGAGAAGTCTTCTGCAGGATGTTTTTGTACATATTGTGTCAGTTTTGTACACGGCTTGTAATGAATTGAATTCTATAATAGCTACACAGATTGTTATGCGTTCAGCAATACCTATGTTTGACGATTGGAAAAAAACATGTTCAATTTATTGATAGTTTAAACTAATTGAAATGCGGTATAAAAGTTATGGCAAAAAGTTATGCTTGATTTTTATTTTCAATATACCCAGTTATGACTCAAAAAATTATCATAACTTGTACGGTTTGCTTGATACAAAAATTAATATAAGCTGCGGTCTTTGAAACAATTACCATAGAAAAATGGGTTGTGTGTTTTTGAAATTTGGCTTTTTAATAATACATAGCAAATGTTTTATATAATGAAAGCGCAATTGATTGCTTTATGTGGTATTGTTTCAGTTTTTGGTTATCTGATTCTTGTTAAATTTTTTATCAAGATAACGTAATTGCTAGGTGATTAGTTTGATTGCTCTGTTTATATGATTTTGTCTTTTTTGAGGTTTGTTTTAGTTCCAGATTTTTTCTTATAGTTCTGGTAAAAGATAAAAATGCTCAAAAATAAAAAAATAGAATATCTGTTAGATATGGGCGCATGAAATATTAGTGATTTTATTTGAAATTGCAACGAAGTATTGTTATATATAAAACGTAGTTTTGATTTTATTTGTAGATTCAGTTTCGTAGTTTTGATTATTTTTTTGTTCAATATGTTGCTATGCAATTTATAAGGTAGTTGATGATGCTATTTATTAGATAAAATTTTCTCATCTATTCATATGATTTAAATTTGCGTATATGTTTCGAAAATGCTTGATATTTCTTGTGCATTTTTCATAATCAGCAAAATTTGAAAATGTGAGTTTGATGTTTTTTATAAATTGCTACAAGTTTTTTTGTTTCAGGTAGGTTAATCAATAATGATCATCAGCTTCTTGAGTTGTTATATATTATGATTTGAGTATTATTTAAATAGCTTAGAAAATATTTTCGAATAATAAATGCAAGAAGTTGAAAAATACAATATTGAATTTTGCTTGGTTTTATCAAACTTAGTCAAATTTATAAAATTCAACTATCGCGTTGTTTTTGTAAAGTTCTATTTATCATGTTTTTCATAATTAAACCAACAATAGTCATATTTTTAACTAGAAGTAATAAAAGTTACTATCAAGTATTTTAGGCTATTAACTAATCTCTCGCTTTGATTTACTATACTTGTATCATGGAAAACAATACACATCACTGTTCGTTCTGCGGAAAAAATCGTTTGATGGTCCGAAAGTTAATTGCTGGACCTGAGGCTTTTATTTGCGATGAATGTGTGCAGCTCTCAAACGAAGTGCTTTCGCATGAAAAGCATGATGAATTTTTAACTAATGATATTGCAATGCTTTCGCCAAAAAAGATTAAGGCTGAGTTTGATAAATATGTTGTTGGACAGGAACGTGCAAAAAAAGTTCTTTCTGTTGTTGTTAACAATCATTATAAGCGTTTGATGTTTCAGAACAATTCTGAGATTAAGGGTGGTAAGACAAATTTGTTGATGATTGGTCCTACTAGCTCTGGTAAAACTTTACTTATTAAGGTTTTGCAGAAACTTATGTCCAAGAATAATATACCTGTTGCATTTGCTGATGCGACAAGTCTTACAGAAGCTGGATACGTTGGTGAGGATGTGGAAAGCATCATCTTGCGTTTATTGCAAGAATCAGATTTCAATGTTGAAAAAGCACAGAAAGGTATAGTGTTTATCGACGAAATCGATAAGATTGCACTCAAAGCTGGCGGTGGTTCTATGAGTAGAGATGTTTCTGGCGAGGGTGTTCAGCAGGCATTATTGGGTATGTTGCAGGGCAAGGTTACATTGGTTTCGCCTCAAGGCGGACGTCGTCATCCAGCTCAAGAGCAAATTGCGGTTGATACATCAGAAATCTTATTTATTTGTGCAGGTGCGTTTTGTGGATTAAATGCGATTATTGATGAGCGCAATCATGTTGAGGTGGTCGGATTCCATCAAGTTGCTGATAATCGTACTATTCATGAGAAGAAATCATTTAAGCATGTTGAAACTGAAGATTTAATCAAATTTGGTATGATTCCGGAATTCACTGGTCGATTGCCAGTTGTAGTTACATTAGATGAGTTAACTCAATCGCAGTTGGTAGATGTGTTGCGTACGCCAAAAAATGCTTTGATCAAGCAATATGAAAACTTGTTTAGTATCAACGATGCAAAGTTAATCATTACAGATGATGCGTTGCATGAAATTGCAGCTATTGCTTTGAAGAAACAGATCAGTGCGCGTGGATTAGCTGGTGTTATTGAGAATATTTTACAAGATACGATGTTTGATCTTGAAGATCATGTGCCTTGTGAGGTGATTGTGGATCGCGATGCTGTGCTAAACAACAAGCCAATTATTAGAAAAAGCAAAATAGCTGAAGCTGTTAAAATGTAGAGATGGTTTTTATATAGTGCATATGTTATTTTGTAACTATGTCACAGATATATGATAAGGAAAATATTTTTGCAAAAATTTTGCGTAAAGAATTAGAGGCAGAGCACGTTAGAGAAACAGAGCATTCTTTTGTAATTAAAGATAAATATCCAGATGCGCCAATTCACAATTTGGTTTTATGTAAAGGTGAATACATTGATATGCGCGATTTTTTGAACAACGCAAGTGCAGCTGAAAAACTTGATTTTTTAGAAGCAATCAAACAAGAGCTCAATAGTTTTGAAGGCGGAGCTCGTGTTATCATGAATGTTGAAAAAACTGGTGGTCAAGTGATTTTTCATTTGCATGCACATATCTTGGGCTTTGATAAAAAATAGAAAAAAATAAATGGAGTTATTGCTTATGGAGCAAATTCGTTGGATTGATTCACATTGTCATCCTCATTTAATTGTTGATGCATTAGATGGCGATAAACTTGCGTTGGATGAGGCGGTAAAACATGGAATTCGTATGTTATGTGTTTCCGTTGAGATTGGCGATTACCAAAAGCTTGCAGAATATAAAAAACTGCATCCATATTATGTTTCATTCTCATTGGGGCAACACCCATTACACGAATATGAAAATGTAGATTGGGGAAAATTGGAAAGTTTGGTTGCGGCAGATAAAAATATTGTTGCAGTTGGTGAGATAGGTTTTGATTTTAATCGTGATTTGAATATACAGCACAATTCTTTTGAAGCTCAAGCTCATGTGGCACTTGAGCATAATCTTCCAATAATTTTGCACACACGTGATTCAGGAGATGGTAAAATAGAAGCAGCAACACAAGCTGCTATTAAAAATGCATCTGGAACCTATGGCGTTTTTCATTGTTTTACAGGCTCTATTGCATTAGCTGAGTTTGCAATTGAAAATGGATGGTATATTTCCTTTTCTGGAATTATTACATTTAAAAATGCTAATAATTTGCGTGAAGTTGCACAGCATCTTGCAAACAATGGTTGCTTAGATAAGATTTTGATTGAAACTGATTCTCCTTATTTAGCGCCTTTTCCTATGCGTGGAAAAGTAAATTGCCCAAGTTATGTTAAATATGTTGGTGAATTTCTTGCAGATTTGCTTGAGCAAGATAGAGCAGCATTTGCTAAGCAAATTGAGAAAAATTACGATTCTTTGTTTAAAGCTCGTTTATAAAAGGATATTTATTTTTATGGTTTTTGGTATTGATTTTGGTACTACATTCACAGTAGTCGCTTGGATGGATTTATCTATACAAAATGAAGGTTCACAAAAATTTAGTGTAAATTTTTTAGAATGGAATGGATTAGAGAATGGATTAGATGGCGAATTTTTATATCCAACAAAAATTAATCGAAAGATACATTTAAAAAGATTATTAGCAAATAGCACAAAGGACTATATCAATCAAGATTCTGCTATTTATAAAGATGTGCTTCAATTTTTTATTAATATAAAGAAGCAAATTGAAGAAAAGTTTCAGATTTATGGAATTAAGGAATGCGTTTTGACAGTGCCAGCTAGGTTTGATGATCTTGCGCGTAATGCAATTAAAGCTGCGGCTGTTTCTGCTGGATTTCATGTGTTGAAATTATTAGCTGAGCCGGTTGCTGCGGCAATTTATGCGCTTGGTCATGAAGTCACAATACCAGATAGAAATACTAAAAGTAAAAAAGGATTAAATAATAATGGATATTATATTGTGTACGATCTTGGAGGAGGTACATTCGATGCAACATTATTAAAATTGCATGATGGTGTATTTCAGATTTTGGCAATTAGTGGTATTCCAGATTTTGGTGGTTTGGATATTGATAGAATGTTATCAGACAAAAAAAATATTTCAATAAACCAAGCAGTAGAATATAAAGAGCAAGGTAATTTTACAAATCAAGAAGAGCATCTAATTAATGATATGCTAGCGCCTACATATGAAATTATTGATTCCATGTTAGCAGAGAATGGTTTGAATAAATTAGATATAAATGGATTGATTTTAGCAGGAGGTTCTTCTAAATTGCAAATGATATATGAGACTTTATCCAAAATGTATTTAGTTTTGCAAACTGATTTGCGTGCGGATTTAGTTGTAGCTGCTGGTGCTGCTGTGCATGGAAAAATGCTTGCAGATAATTTATCTGGAAATTTGTCTAGTGCAAATCATTTATTAATTGATGTTATTCCATTTGATTTAGGTATTGAAACATTGGGAGATCAAATGGAGGTTTTAATTGCAAAAAATTCTCCATTGCCGGCTATGTATAGCCAATATTTTCAGCCAGTACATGGTTCAAAAGTGTTGGTACATATATTGCAAGGTGTAGATTGTAAAGCAAGTGAAGCTACTAGTTTAGCAAAGTTTGAGATACAGGCTATTGATCCATTTGAAGTTGTTTTTATGATTGATTGTGATGGAATTTTGTCTATCAAAATTAATGATATTGTTCATATAGTTTCTGCAAAGTTTGGAATGCAAACTAGTGAAAATGTTAAAAAAAATCATGTGCTTGAGCAGTTGTTGCAGAATATATCAGAATATTGCAAGTTAAAAAATATTGAAGATTCATCAAATTATTTTTCTGATATTACGCATGAGCAAAAGCAATATATTGAGTATCTAAAGCAAGCAAGGAAAATTGAATTAAGTAGCGCAGCGCTAGAATGGTTAATAGAGCAGCATAAGAAATTATTTTAGCAGTTTCCATATTTGCAATATTTTTTGAAAAGAGCAGCTGAAAAATTTCAGAATTTTAATAAGTTTGGGGTCAAAATATTATTATTCACAATTTCATTTAAATTTGCTGTTGTTTTATTAAAAGCCTTGCATAGCAAGCTTAGTCTATCGAATTTTATTGTTTTATTAAAAGCCTTGCATAGTCTAAATTACTCCTCTCATCTAGGTTAATCTAGTTTTTATTTATATAGATTGGTTTATATTACTCAAATGATAATAAATATCCGAATATGACTTTAAATTTATATGCCATATCAAAGAAAATTTTGCTATATATTATCCAATATGTTTAATTTTGCCAGAAAGGGCATGATTTGAATCTATTTTAATAGTATTGCAGCAGGTTAAGTACGAAATATTCATGATCGCATGAGTATAGCGGTATTCCAAAAATGTGAGCATCTAATTGTGCGATATATATCGGGTAGTTTGCCATTTCGCATAATGTTTCTGCATCTATAGTGAATTTGATATTTGTTGCTTGCACTTCATTTTGTGCTATATTCTTGTTTGTTGATGTTAGTGTGAATATTGTTCCTTTCATATATGCTATGCTATTTCTTTTCATTTCATCTAGTGCAAGTATTTGCGGTTCGTTTGGTGGCATGTTAGATGTCATGAATTGAGTGTACGCATCGAATGGTAGAGTGCGTGTAGTTGTTTTGTTGATTGTGGTTTCTTGACCATATCCATCTTGTTCTTTTGCTCTTATTATTTCAGTGAGCTTGATATCCATTGGAAGCATGGATTGATCGCACATTGCTTCTGGTGTTTCATATTTCATATTTGTGTTGGAAAAAAATGCAGACGCGATGCCAATTTTTTCAAACGGAATTTTGTTTTTTTTTGCTTCAGGCATATGGCCAAATACGCGTGCGTACATTGCAATTGATTTTAATAAATCTTTATATTGTGGTTCGAAAAAAAATGTATTTGTTTCAATATGCATCATTGCAAAAATTGCTGAGAAAATTAGTACAACGTTGAGAATTAGCATAACTCGATTTTATCTTATTCAACTTTGTGTAATGTAGTTTAGCATAGGAATGTTGTTATTATATAAATCGTGCAAATTTGCTATGCCGTGTTTTATCATAATAATTCTTTCAAGTCCGAATCCGAATGCGAATGCTTGTTTGCCATTCATATTAAACCTTTCCAAAATTGATGGATGAATTATTCCGCAGCCGCCTAGCTCCATTGGTTTGCCTTCGTCTTGCGTTGTAACCTCTAATTTTCCTTCAATATTTTTTACGAAGATATCAGCTTCGCAAGATGGCTCGGTAAACGGGAAATATGAAGGACGAAATCTAATATGACATTTTTTCTCAAAGAATTCTGCAAACAAGTGTTCCAAAAATCCTTTAAGATGTTGCATAGTGACTCCGTCTTCGATTATGATTCCTTCAATTTGATGAAATGAGCATGCGTGTGTTGCATCGTGAGCATCGTTGCGATAGACGTTTCCAATTGAATACGAGCGTATATCTTTAGGCTCATCTTTCATCTGTTCAAGCAAACGTATTTGAACAGCGGTTGTATGTGTGCGTAATAATTTATTTTCCTCATGCATATAAAATGTATCGTTATTATCTCGCGCAGGATGTTCTTGTGGAATATTTAATGCTTCGAAGTTGTAATATGTATCTTCAATATCTGGTCCGTTAACTGATTGAAAGCCGCTTGCTTTAAAGATTTCGTGCAGACGTGTAATTGTTGTAGGAATTGGATGTCTCTTTCCTAAGTTAATATTTTTGCTGACATTTTCACTGATGATCGATTTATTAAACGGAAATGAATAATCGTGTGTATCAGGTTGTGGAATTGATTCAATTTCTTCCTTCTTTTGAGTGAATTTTTGCGCAATTGCATGCTTCAATTCATTGAGTTCTTTTCCCTTTGTTTGGCGAACTTCCATGCTAGCCGAACCAAGCTCTTTTAGCATATTTGTGAGTATGCCATTTTTGCCTAGTATTTCTACTCGTAAAGCTTCGAGATTTTCGATATTTGAAATCTCTAGAAGCATATTGTTAACGTGTTCGATATTTAGATTATTTTTATCAATATTCATTAGATTAATAATATTATTAGTGTTTGATTTTTTCAATACTTGTAGGATTTTTTTGGTCTGATAGCCCAAGATGGATGCAATAATCTGCAATTGATCGCATAGCAAAGCTGTTATGGTCATTGATCAAGAAGCTCGTGCCATTTTTCTTCATTTGTATAAAAATTTGATTGATTTTTTGAGTGAATTCTTCGTCTACGGCGGCAAAAGGTTCATCCATTAAAATGAGCGTTGAAGGACCAATCATAATTTTAGAAAGTTCAACACGTCTACGTTGTCCGCCAGATAGTTTTCCAGGTTTTTTTTTCAAAAGTGGTTCAAGCCAAAAAGTTTTCACAGCGTTTTCAATTGCCGCTTTGCGTTCTTTTGATCGTAGCAATGATTCAGCAACAATTTTAAGATTTTCTTCAACAGAAATATCATCAAACAGTGCATTGTTTTGTGCAATATATCGCATACCAAGTCTAACACGTTCTGCTGGCAGTTTGTTTGTAATATCAACATTGTTTAAAAAGATTTTTCCGCTTTTTATTGGACCAATGCCTATGAGTGCCTCCCAGAAAGACGATTTGCCAATACCATTTGGACCCATTGCGATCCATATTTCGCCCTTGTTAATTTCAAACGAGAAATTATCAAAAATTAATTTCTGCGCTTTGTTTAGTATGTTTAAATTTTTGCCTGTGAAGATTGCCATTCTATTTTTCCATTTTCTAATATCAGTTTCTTATGTTTTATATCAAAGTAACCAGATTGAGAAAAGCCATTGGCATTTTTCGTTTTAAAATTTATCTTTTTTAAGAATATTTTTTTGCCTTCTTGATAGCCATTTGCTGCGGTTAAAGTAAAGTTTTTTGTCTTAATTGATATCGCTTGCGGCAAAGTTAATTTATCATTTTCAAACTCGGCTAGGCCTGAACTTATTTCAGTTTTATCTGATTTGCGCAAACATTTTATATTTTTTGCAATGATTTTATTTATAAATTTTGATTGCAAATTTATTTTTGAGCGCATATTCATTTCCTCAATTGAAATGATAAAATCATCGATTTTAGCTAGAATTTTTTTTGCTTTTCCTTGTTCTTGATTGAGAATAATTTGTGCTATATCAATTTGTACTTTTTCGTTGGTTATTTGTAAATTGCTCGAATACAAACTCATATTTTTTATTATTATTGGTTGTGATGTATAGAATTGTAATATGCCAAACATTTCGTTTTTACTATCATAACTTCCAGTGCATTGATGCAAAAAGATTACTTTGGTTCCAGTATCTGCTATAATAGATTGTGATGCAATTATAATGCCAGCAAATGTTATTTGTGATTGAGTTGCATCGAAAAGGTAATAGGTTTCGTTTGCATTAAAGTATGATCTTATAAAAATGCTGCTTATGGTAGCTGAGAGATTTATTTGATTGATTGTTCCAGAAAGAGAAATTTCTTTGCCTAGCGCCTCTTGATTAGCATTTATTTCAAGTTTTTTAATATGAGCTTTATATTGATACAGTTTTTTTCCAGATTTATCTAGCTTGCCATCAGCTTCTAAAACAATTTCTTCAAGCGAAGTTTTGGCAACATCGCTGTTATTAATTAATAGCGGTTTTTCTTGACTAACTATTCGTTTTTTTGTGTCTTTTCTAGTTTCTGCAGAAAGCAGTGAGAGTGAAAAAAAACATAAAATTGTTTTTAAAGATGCGCGAAAATTGATTCTGACCATCCCAAACAATCCAATTGAGCTAAATACGGTAAGAACTTGAAGCACTCGATAGCAAGTTCCATCCTGGATTCTCTAGCAAGCATTTCGTCAAGTTTTTCTTTAAGAAACTGCAAATGTAATACATCGCTTGCCGCGTACAATTTTTGCTCTTCTGTTAGAGCGTTTTTGCCCCAGTCTGATGATTGCTCCTTTTTAGAAATTTCAATTCCAAGTAGCTCTGAGCAAATAGTTTTTAATCCATGTCTTTCAGTATAAGTGCGTGCTAGTTTCGAAGCAATTTTAGTGCAATAAATATTTTGAACCGCAATGCCAAATGTCTGAAATAATAACGCAATATCAAAACGAGCAAAATGAAAAATTTTTGTGATTTTTGGATTTTCAAGTAATGCAATTAAGTTTGGCGAATCATAATTAGAGTCGGCGTTAAATTTAATTAAGTGACATACCTTTGAATCAAAAGATAATTGTACTAAACAAAGTCTATCGCGTGTTACGCATAATCCCATTGCTTCTGTATCAATTGCTACTGAGTCATATTTGTTATCATCTAACACCCAAGTTGGCAAATCGTTTTCGTGCGACCAAATTTTATCCGGACGTTGTAAGTATTTTTTCATAAAAAGCTTCTTCTTGTCTGATTATATCGTTTTTACTTCAAATATACTAGCATAATAAATATATGAGAATTATTTTTTATTCTACAGATAATTTGCATGGCATGTTATTTTTAATATTAGAAAAAGGATTGAAACAAGGTACAAAATTCAATGTATTTTTTAGTACAGAGTTTGAATGTGAAGATTTTTCTCGTGCATTTTGGAATTCTAGCAGTGCATTGCCACATGGTCTTTTTTCAGATGGTTTCTATGAAATGCAACCAATTTTAGTGTTGACACATGAACAGTATTTGCTTTGTAAACAACATGTTGGGGTGCAAAAAGATTGTGCAATTTTTGTTCAAGTTGATCATGAAGCCAAATCATGGGAAAAGATTTGCTACATAAATATTTCTAATGAAATTTTAAAGAAAATTGTTTCCAAATATAATGGTGCTCATGTGCAGAACTGGAGTTTTCAAAATTCTCATTGGCAGAAAATAGAGAGCATTTTGTAATTTGATATTATTTAAAGCCGTTTTTTTTAGGGTTGCAATTAAAATTATTTATGCACATAATGCTAATCATGATAAATTTTACAAGGGAAAACTATAAGAAACATACTAACAAGCACATAAATATTGCTAAGGAAAAAGGAAAAAAATTTAGATATTATATCCTATTTTTGGCATGTGCATTATCAGCAGATGCAGTCGTTGCATTTGAAATATTTCAAGCAGAGTATGAAAAAGCATTTGAGAATTTATCTAATTTAGAGCGATTATCTGGCGGTAAATTTTTGCAATATGTTTGTGATATGAGAGAAACGTTTGATAAGGTTAAGAGTAAATATAATCAAATTATGTCTAATCTTTCTTATTCTAGCGCGCATGATAATATTTCAAATGCAATTTTTAGATTGTATGTTCACTTTAATCAGCAAGTGAATGCAATGCGTGATGATGCATTAAAGCAGTATACGCAGAATAAAAAAGTGTTTTCGCAATTATCTGATTTTATATCTCAAGAGCCAGATGATTCATTTGAAAGTTCTTCTAGTATTCGCGATAAATCCAGAAATCAAGTGCAGCATGCTGATGATCAAACTTCATCCAAAATAGAGTTTATAGGTTTGCCAGATTATAAGCATGTTTATGCTTTACTAGATAAATTTGTAAAATTAGATCCTACTAAGGTTGCTGTAGATAGGATAATTAGTGCTTTAGATTTAAGTATCAGATATCAAGGGAAAAGAAAATTTGATTATGCTGCGGTTTTTGCTAATATGCCAAAAGTTGATAGTTCAGGTTATTCACTTTTGCAAGTTGATGAAAGCAACTCATTAGCTGTTTTTGAAAGAAATTTATTGATTGTTTTACAAACCATTGATGATATGAAAAAGCTGCCTATCGAAATTAGGCCAAAGGATTTGTTGGCTTATGAAATAGAGTTTAAATGGATCAGAATAAAGATAGAGTCATTTGCCAGACATGGTGTTCCACAGAATCAATTTGCCGCTGCATTATTGCCATATTTATATAAGTTTGTTGAAGAGTATTATCATAACCAATATAATCATATTTATTTAAAAATTAACATGAAAAACACAGAACGTTTTAAATTTAATAAAGGTTTATACTATGGTATGTTTCGTATTATGAAAAATAGTGTTCCAAATTGGTTAAAAGATGAAAACAATCAAAATCTTTTAGTAAAAGATTTGCGTATGTATTTTAATACAGATTGCAGCTGGTTGCCAGTGACTAGTGCTCGGTCTTGTTGGTGTTTTAAGTAAGTTTTAGTTATGAAAATGAAATATGTTGAAAATTTTACGATAACGTTGTTGTGTATATTCAACAGTTCATCAATTGCTTGTGTATTTGCAGATATTTTCCTGATTTTGTAGATTACACAAGTGATATGCTAGAAAATTATTATTTTTAAGTTATAACGCTTGCAAGTTTTGGCAAGTTTAAAAATTTATTGTGCTTGAATATTTATATTTGCTAAGCATTGTATTTGAATAAACATGTTTCTTGAGAGGTTTAAAGAAATTTCTTTTGATACTCCATTCTAAATTGATGGCAAAGCTTGCTAATTTAGATTTTACAGAATATGTGCAATTTACAGTTTTTAACAACTTGGTTATGATTTAAAAAAGCGATTGCAATTAGATTTGAATGACGAATATTCTGAAAACTAGGATAGTTTGGAACGTAATAATGTTAGAACAACTCTAGTACTCATGTGTTGTATTTAGCCTTTATGCACTTTGCATATTATAATATAACTTTTATGCATTTTAGAAAAGATTACGACAATTTGTTGCGTTTCAAAAAACAATTATGGTTGGCAAATTTTTGATTGTCTTATGCCCTTACTAAGAAGATTGTTGGTCTAAAGATAGCATTTTGGAATTCTTTTTTAAGTTTCTGTTTATAGATAAATATGAATGTGAGTTAGTTTAATTTAGAGCTTGTTAGTAGTTTAATGGTTATAAAATAAATGGAGTTTAGTTAGAAAAGCAAGATTGAAAATCTTGAGTGGGTTTGAATTTTATTGAAAGAAAATGCTCAATTAAAAAACAACGAAAACAGAAAAACGTATGTTTTCAAACTTTTAAATTTTGTGTGAATTTGTTTTCACGTATTTTGTTTTGCTGATATTTTTATTTCTTTTTAGCGGCTGTTTTTTTTACTGCTGGTTTTGTAATTTTTGGTGCAGCTTTAATAAAGCCTTTTTTTGTGCCATTGTCATCATCGCTTGCAACTTTTTTTAATTTACGTTGTATGAATGCAATCGCTTGTTCTATATCCATATTTAGTGGGTCTTTAATTGAGACAAATGTTGTTCCATGTTTAATGAATGGACCAAAACGTCCAATTGAAACGCTAACTTTTTGTCCTTCATATGCGCCTAGTTCTTTTGGCAAGCTTGCTAAAAATTGTGCTTGTTCATCTGATAAATCTTGTCCTTGCCAAATTTTTGGTACTGGTACGCGCTTAACTTTTTCTGCTACTGTGTGTTCGATATATGGCCCATAAGGTCCTTTTTTCAAAATGATTTGAGCTCCATCAAGCGTGCCCAATTCTTGTTTTTCAGAAGGTACATCAGTTTGATCAATGTTCAAAATCTCTTTGCAATTTGGATAATTTTCGCAACCAACGATTGCTCCAAACTTACCAATTTTCAGCACTAATTTTCCATCGCATTTAGTACATTTTTGTTTATCCTTCAAGAAATAATTTGCAAATTCTTCTTGTACTTTTTGCGAAATAATAGCAGGAGGTTGATCTTTCACATTGAAAATTCTGCTTTCTAAATTTTTCCAGAACTGATCAAGAATCACTTCATGCTTACCATTGGTTTGTGCCAAGTTATCAAGATCCTCCTCTAGGTTAGCAGTAAATTCGTATGCAACTTCTTGAGGGAAGAATCCTTTCAAAAATGCAGTTACAATCCAACCTTTTTGAGTTGGCGAAATAATTTTTTTATCTTTAGCAGCATATTCACGATCATACAAAACCTGGATAATTTTTGGATAAGTGCTAGGTCGGCCAATTCCACGTTTTTCAAGTTGCTGAATTAAAGTGGCTTCTGAAAAACGGTGAGGTGGCTGCGTTTGATGTTCTTTTTGGAAAATATCTTTACAGCTTAAATCTGTCTTTTCTTTAATTTTTGAAAAATCGATGCTTGCAAATTTTTCTTCTTCGCCATCATTGAAAACTGCTTTAAATCCTTGGAACAAAATTGCTGTTGCCTTTAGCTCAAAAACGCTGCGGCATGTTGTATGAATTCCATCTATAATTGCTGTTTTTGTTTCTAAAACAGCTGGTTTCATCTGAGATGCTATGGTGCGCTCCCAAACCAATTGATACAAAGCTTCAAGTTTTTTATCGCCTAAATTAACTGAAGATGGATGTAGGTCTAAATCAACTGGTCGAATAGCTTCATGGGCTTCCTGCGCATTTTTTGTAGTAGATTTGTATGTATTAATTGTATCTGGAAGATATTCATTTCCAAATTTTTTCTTTATAACATCGCGAATTTTATCAATGATTGCAGGTTCGATATTTACGCTATCTGTACGCATATACGTAATCAAACCTGTGTGCTTGCCATTAATTTTAAAACCTTCGTAGAGCTTTTGTGCTAACTGCATTGTCATTGCAGGAGAAAAGTTAAGCTTGCTTGAGGCAGATTGTAGCAAGGTTGAGGTGATGAGTGGAGCGGGCGCATTTTTACGAGATTGAGTAGTTTTAATATCTCGTACGATAAACTTGCCATCTAATTTTTTAATATCGATTTCTTGATTGAAGATGTTGCCGTTTTCAAATTTTTTGCCATCAAGTTCCATCATAATTGCATCTTCAGGGCTTTCTTTAAACTTTGCGTGGATTGTGATATAACGTTCGCTTTTAAAGTCTTTTATTTCAGCTTCGCGCTCTACAATAAGACGCAATGCAACAGACTGTACTCTGCCAGCAGATTTACAGCAAGGTACCTTATGCCATAATAACGGCGATATAGAAAAACCGAATAGATAATCAAGACCAATGCGAGCTAGATAAGATTCAACTAAGCCAAGACGCAAGTCATTGCCATGTTTAAGTGCATCAAGAATTGCAGATTTTTCAACCGAGTGAAACACGATGCGTTCTGTCGGCTTGTTAATTTTATTTTCTTTTAGCATTTCTAAAAGATGCCATGCTATACCTTCGCCTTCACGGTCCAAGTCGGTGGCTATAATAATTTTATCAGCTGCGCGCGCATTGATCAAAACATCTTTTTTATGTTTTTCCCATTGTAGTGTAGTTTTCCAGTGATATTTATATTCTGCATTTGTTTCAATTGATCCAGATTTTGTTACAAGATTACGGATATGACCATATGTAGCAAGTACTACATATTTTTCTTTTTCACTTTTGAGATACTCGCTAATAGCCTTAGCTTTTGTAGGTGCCTCTACAACAATTAATATCATACCAGGTATTTTTAACATAAAGTAATTATTTTTACTATATTATTTATTAAATCTTTTTTAATGGAGGTTTGAGAGCAGAATAAACAGGAGCTCTAGATTTTTTTATTCAGTTTGGGCTTTTTAAAAAACGTGCAGCATTTAACAAAAATCCTAATTTTTTATAGCATAAGATTACATTTTATTGAAGTAGAAAGGTTTAAATATTGTTTCTTATACAAACTGCTATTTGCTTATCTGGCTTTGGTTTTTAAGTTCATGGTTTGTGATTTATGGTTGAGCTTTGTTGACAAGAGTTCTAAATACGTTATATAATGGCCAATAGGTTGGAGGCATAGCTCAGCTGGTTAGAGCGTTGGCTTGTCACGCCAAAGGTCGCGGGTTCGAGCCCCGTTGCTTCCGCCAACCTTTTTACAAAAATATCTGTGAACTTTGAGTTAATTATTCAAGAAGATGAAAATAATATAGATCAAATAATCGTGTTTGTTTTTTTGTGCTATCTATTTTTGAAGATATGAGCATGATTCTTCAAGAAAGGCGCAAGGTCTAATTGTGTTTTTCGTTGTTTGATCTATTTTTGAAGATTTGTGTAGTAATTTATTATTCAATAAAGTTATAACGCGGTCTAATCGAATTTCCGTTGTTGCCCGGGATATATGCACAATTTCTAATTGATTATTCAAGGTATAACCAGCAAGACCTTCTGTGCACATTGTTTCATAAGTTTGTTAGATATTTTATAATTTTGCAACATTAGATTATATAGGTCTTTAATCTTTTTAAGCAAATATAAAATGAAATGTATGCATTAATTATGAGATTCAATAAGTTTGTTCAATTAAGAAAATATTACTAAAATTTAATTTGTTGATAAATGAAATGCCTTTACTTATTTATGTTAGAAAAATTTTTGAGTGTGAATTAAATACATTTTTTAACTTATAAGTTCGATACGTGTTATTTTTAAAGCTGCAGTTTTTTCCATCTTGTATTCGATTAGTATGTATTATACACTTTATGCATGGATATCAATGTTTTATTACGCCGTTCTGGTTTAAAAGCTAATCTTGCAGAAGTGGAAGTATTAGAAAAAGATTTAGAAAATATTTTAGCAATGATTGAACAGCTACCAGAGCCAGATGCATCTGAAGAAAAATCTATCAATATACATCATCATGCACATTTGTCTAAAGATGAGTTATTTAATGAAGCAACGATTTATGATATTTTGAAAAATGCAAAATCTGTTAACAATGATATGTTTAAAATTGGCTAAATTAATCAGACAAAAGTTACAAAAAACGAATTGAGAGGTTTTATGCGCGGATTCAAAGATAACATACCGCCAGTAAGTTATGCAATAGAGCATGTACGCAGCGTTTTTGAAAAAATATCAAAATTATATGGATGTGATTTTATTGATATGCCTTTAGTTGAGCAGGCGCAGTTGTATTTTCGTACAAGCGGAGAGTCTTCTGATGTTTGCAATAAAGAATTATTTGAAGTGCGCAAATACAAGGGTGAGTTTGAAGATTGGGTGTTGCGTCCGGAAGGTACTGCAAGTTGCATGCGCGCGATAAAAGAAGCAAGTTTTATGCAAAAGCAGCGTTTTGGACGCTTTGCTTATTTTGCGCCAATGTTTCGGTATAATCGTCCCCAAAAAGGGCGCTATCGTCAATTTTTGCACGCTGGATGGGAGTTGATTGGTATTTCAGGTGCGCAAATAGATTGCGAAATGATTGTAGGTGCGTGCGAGTTTTTATCTGCATGCAATTTAGACTATATTGTTGAGGTCAATTCAATTGGATCTGCTAAAGATAGGTGCGAGTATCGTAAATTATTAGCAAAAATGATGCAGCTTGAAGAAGGAACAGATCCTTTGAAAGTGTTGGATAAAGCAGAAACTATTGGAGAAGATATTCCACAAATGTCTATTAATTTAGAAGATGCTCGTGAGTTTGAAAAATTGTGTGCAATGTTATCTGCCAATAACATTAAGTTTACTCATAACCCATATTTGGTTCGTGGATTAGATTATTATAATTCTACTGTTTTTGAAATTAAAATAAATGGAACAACAGTTGCAGGAGGCGGAAGATATGATGGTCTAATGGAGCAAATTGGAGGCGCGCATTTGCCAGCGATAGGTTTTGCAGCAGGTATCGAGAGAATTATAGAAAACATTGCATATGAACATAAGAATAAAAACATAGCAATAGTATCTGTTGCAGAGGATGAATATGTAATGCATTTAACTTCCAGATTACGTGCGCGCGCTAGTTTGCAGTGTGAGGATAAAGAGTTTGCAAGTTCATCTTTTTCATCAAATTATCAAGAATCTGGTTGTGTTATTTTCTGGGGAATGAGCTTGAAAAAAGCGTTGCAAGAGGCGGATAAACAAGGGTATCGATATGTTGTTATTGCAGGAGAATTTGAGCGCAGTACGCAGCAATTTATATTAAAAGATTTAGTTGAGCGCAAAGAATATTTATGCAGATTTTAGAAGTAAAAATTTAGTATATATCAGTAAATCAAAGTTACGAGCATGAATGAGGATAAATGATGAGATTGCTTTTTTAAGTTGCATCAAAATCTTGTATTTAATGTTATTGAGCATTTATGTATGAATAATATTCGTGCAGTTCTTTTTTCTATTTTTAAAAATGCTATTAGATTTATCATCGTCTGGTTTATACTATATATAATTTGAAGATTCAATCTAGTGTATCGATATCAACAACTTGTACAGTTTTGCCAATAACAAGCACTGCTCTAAGATAAATTTGTTCAAAATGGATATTATTTTCTTGAGCATATAGAAAGAATGCATTAATTGATCTATTTATTTGATGAATTCCAACTGCCTCTTTTGCGCTATCAATATTTTTGCGTGTTTTTACTTCAAATATATAATAATCATTTTCTTCATTTTGAAGCATACGTTTGGCTAATATATCGATTTCACCTGCTTTGTTTTTTATGCGTTGTCCGATTATCGTAAATTTGTTGCGCGATATATATTCGCATGCAAGATTTTCTGCTTCAATGCCTTTTTGATAATTTGTTTTCATTATTATTTCCTCATCAGTCTTTCATTTATTTCTTCAACCGATGCTTTATTGAGAGTGTTGCCAATTACAAGTGCATCAAAATGTTTTAGTTCAGTTATGTTGTCTAAAGTAATTCCGCCATCTGAAATTATTGTTTTGCCTTGTGCTTTTAATTGATGACTTAGTTTAATATTTCTATTATCAAACTTTTGTCCGCAGTATCCAAGCTGTACGTTCATTAGGATATATTGTTGTACATCAATTTCCATAAAGTCTCCAATTTCAAGCGCGATACCAACATTTATTGATTTTTTCAATTCCTCAAACAAGCTGCGATTTTGAATATGTTTTTGATGAAAAAATATTCCAGCTGGTTTTTGTTCGGCCATTTGTATGATTAATTCGTCATTCCATTTGGCCATGTAATGTATATAGAATTCATATCCAAGTTCATGCATTTTAGGTATTATTCGATAGTCTAGGCCAACATAATTTGCAACAGATGGATCTATGATATCGATATGGAACGCATCTACTTTAGAAGATAATTTACTAATCCAATTAGCTTGATCGAAGATATTCGCAGCAAGCATAGATGCGTGTATTTTCATAGTTTTGTTATAACAGAATTTTTAGTCTTTGCGCTAGTTGCTAGTGTTTTTGAGTTGATTAATTTATTATATATCCATACTGTGCATAGTGCTGCAATTAGCATTGGTATAACAAAAATTAAAGAAACAACTAATGTTTGAATATTTGAAAAAGAATTTATACATATCAGACTTTGTGAGGTATCGATACTAGAAGGTACAATAAATGGGAATAATATCAAATCGAAAATTATCATGAAAATTTTTATAATTCCAGAGCTTGTAATCAGTGCTAGAGTATATCTTTTATTTATAATTGCGGCAATTAGAATAAGTGCGCTAATTGGAAGAGTAATAAAAACGCTTCTAATAATATTTTTAGAAAAATATGTATAATGAAACTCTTCAATTAGGTTTTCGATTGGAAAAATGCTGCATGAAATTATGGTAAACAATAAAATAGTGCTTATTAATGCAATTATTTTCATTTTGTGCAATTGTGTTTTGATATAGCAAAAAACGCTTGCTTGTGTAATAGAAAAAATTATAAGCAGCAAAAAGATGAGAAGTGAAGTTGGGTTAAGACAATCTTCTATTCTAAACAACGATATTAATTGTTTGCTATTGTTTAGATAAAATGGAATTCCATTTAATATAGTTCCAAATATTGCGCTAAAAATGCACAATATGACAATTGAGGTATCGGTTATGATCCAATTTGTGAATTTTTTGGTAGATGAGTTTAGATAAGCATAATTTGATTTGTTACCAAAAAAATGCACATCATAAAATTTGATTGCTAAAGTGCGTATTGCTAATGCGAACATAAGCAGCGTGATTATAGGGGAAAAGAGCATTGATAAGCCAGAAAAAGCTGGTCCAAAAATTGTGAAAAATATTAAGATAGAAATGCAAAGCCATATTAAATTGAACAATGCAATTTGCTTTATGAAATTAAAAATTTGTGTTTTGTATGGATTATTTTTATTCATAAATCTATAAATCAATGCGCATCCTATATCGAATGTTAATCCAAGTAATGTAATGTTCCAAGTCCAGGCAAGTGGGAGGATCCATAATTTTGGCAGATTTACAATATCTATCATTTGTTTTTCCTTTTCCATTTGTTTGTTTTTTTCTTAAGTTTTTTGAAATCCATGCGCGATGGAACCTGAGCTTTATAAGAAGATTTCATGTTAATTTTTTTTGCCAAATGTTTTTTATTTAATATTTTACTTAATTTATTTTTAAGTATTGGTTTTGGTTCATTGTGTGTGCTAATTGGATGATTTTCTGGTCCATCTTGCGCAATATTAATTATGCGAAATGCAAAAAGTAAGATGCAAATAAATAGAAAAATACACATAGATATTAGTGAAATCATTGCAGAAATTGCTGTTAAATTTGATGCGGCCAAATATATTGGCAACATATTGTTTATCAACCATGGTCCACGAGTAGCTTCTATATTTGCATACTGACTTATTGCTGATAAAAATGGCAAAGGCATTACAACAATTGCGCATTTCAAAGTGAAATTTGCCGAAGTGATTTTTTTTCTAAAAAGTTTATATGCAAACATAAAAAATATTATAGTCAGCAAGATATTTATAAAAATTGTGATTAGATTTGAATAAAATGCTAGTTTAAAATTTGGAATAATTTCGTTTGCAATTTGTGTAATTTGTTCTTGATTTATTTCGCTAATAGAAGGTAGTACAGTTTCAAATGAAGTTCCTATCAATCGTTCAGTAGGCTGCAGTTCTGGAATCAAATTTGCATAAGCAATATCATGTTTATGCATTAAAAATATTTCTTTTTCAGCCAGCGTATATTCTTTTTTAAGGTTGCGCATTGCTTGTAATCCTAGCATGCCATTTTTGATGTGTATAACATTAATTGTTTGTATGTTTTTTATGTTTGGCATTTGAAAAGAGCTTGCTTTATAAATCAGTGGAGTTAATGATATACAAGCACTTCCTCCAATTAGTACAGCAGTTTTAATTGAGCTAATTGAAAATGCAATATGTTTGTTTTGCAGGATATATCTTGCACAAATTCCAATGCAGAATATGCTTGCAATTGAGTAGCTTTTCCATAATGATTTAGTAAATTGTATAGCTGTGTTGAAATTAAAAGATATATCAAAAAATGAAACGATGTGTGCACAATTATTCATGTAATCAAATTCGATAGAACTATTTGGCTGATGCATTGTCGTTTGTATTGCAATTATTATCCATAGATGCAGATGCATTAATATGGTTAGAATCCACAATGTTTTTGTTTTTTCTGCTCGTAATTTGATCAAGAACATCAAGAATTCACAAAAGAACATGATTAGCGCTATGAGGATTAAAAATGGACCAAATATATTGCCACAAATGCCACCAAGTTTAGACCAATTTGTAGCAAGTTGGAATACAAGAAGTAATGTTGTGATAACTGTTATAGAATAACTTGCTAAGATTGTTTTTAGCCAAAATTTTGCGCAGCGTTGCCATATTGTTTTGCGCATTGAATACATGATTGCTGTGATTAATGATATGCCAGCATTAAATTCTACAAAAATGAGATTGAATCCTGCAGTTAGGAAAAATTGATTTTTTGAAAATTCAATAAATTCGTTCATAATCAGCTTTGCTACTTGTACTCTTTTTCGATTTATTTAGTATATCATAAAATTTTTTTTGTTTGTTACAATTTGTTTTTTTATTGAAAATATTTTTCATGATATTTTAGAGTATATTTTTATCTAGTTTTATTAGTGTCATTTTTTGCATTTGTTGAGCATATGGAATGATATAATCTTTTGTATTTATTGAACAAGTGCCTTTTAGTTCTTGAAAGATTAACCCAATTTTGCCAAGTACAACAATTTTGCCGCATTTTTCTTTTCTAAAATATAAAACATCGTTTTTATATGAAATGTTTTTGCCTGGCATGCATTTGCGTGCGTAAGCTTGTTCCCAGATATTTGTAATGAAATTGCATTTTGGATACGCGATAATTTTGTCTTCAAGTATTAATCCAATTGCATAAGGATGTACTAATAAAATAGGAGGCTTTAGTCTGGTTGTTATGCTCAAAATTAGTGCGCCAGCGCCAAAAATAAGTGCAACATAGCGTATTATTCCATTTAAACAAGCAAAAAGTGCAATTGAGAGAGTGAAAAATAAACATCCAAAACTTGCAATGGGATCTATGTGAATATTCATTCCAAGCGGAGCAAAAAATGATGCAAGATTGATAAATATTTGAAAACATTTATCAAGCAGTTGCATCAAGAAATGTTCTATCCAAACCAAAATAAAATTGGCTGAAGTTGTTGTGGTTCCAAATGAGAAAATGCTTGCAAGAAAGCTGATTGGCGTTATAATGAGCGTTACAAAAGGAATTGCGATAATATTAGCAAGGAAAGGTTGCATACTAGTTGTATGAAATTGATATATAGAAATTGGCAGAATGATAGATGATGCAAAAAATGTGCTATAAAGAGATTTGATTAAAATGTTTAGAAATTTTTTTATTCCAGAAATAATATAAAGTAAAATTCTATTGTTGCTTGAGCTTTTGAATAAAGAAATCATTTTTGCAAGCGATAAATTAGGTGCGCAACATAAGCCTAAAACTGCTCCAAATGATAATTCGAATCCTATGTTATATATAGCTGTGGGATTGATGAATAAGATACAAGCTGCAGACCACATTAGCACTTCTTTATTGCGATTTCTGCCAAAATAAAGCGCTATAATCGAGAAGCTTGCCATTAGAAGTGAGCGCAATAGTGGGTATTCAAATCCTACTAGATAACAATATATTCCTGTTACAAAAAGTGCTCCAATTTTTCCGATTATATCAAGCGGAATTATGTAAGCGAGTTTATAAAATAACATTCCAATTAGCAATCGAATTATGAAGTAAAAAATAAGACCCAGAATTGCGATATTCAAAACCGATACTCCAAGTAAATGTGCAATTCCAGCTTCTTGGAATTTTGTACGTATTGATTGGTCAATTGCGAATGTATCGCCTAATAAAATTGCTTTTGCTAATTGCGTTGATTGTTTGGATAAATTGTTTTCGTAACGAGAGCGCAGATGTGATTTGAAATTAGATTTTATATGCGATTGTTCTATATAAAATTCATCGATTAGGCCAGACGGCAATTTGATATGAGTTGTTTCTGCAATTGGATCTGGCGTTGGTAATAAAAATCGTCCGATTGCATGTATTTTTGCTCCTGGTAGTAGTTTTGGGGCAATGATTTTAAATTTCTGAAAGTCAAAATTTTGTTTTTTACTATTGCATTTACGTGCCTTATTCTTAGTATCTTCGTCATCTTGTTTTTCAATTTTTGCAATGCGCATTTGTGCAGTTTTTGGAAATATCGGAGAATGATCTATATTGTAGGTTAGTTCTTTATTTGGAGTTTCATATTTGAAATTTTCTAATTCAACATATATTCCATGTTCTTTAATTTTCATGTCTATAACTTGCGCGCTAAAGCTTGTGCGTTTATATGTATAAAAATCTGTATTATTTTCAACATAATGTCCTCTGATCATTCCAAGTATTGCAAAAAGACAAAGCTTGCTTATTATACCGTTGCCAAAATTGTTGCTAATTGATGCGAACAAAATTGATCCACCAGTTGCAAGCAATATCGTATGCCAACTTAGATGAGTATATACAAAACCTATTAAAACCAATGGAGCTAATAGTTGTAAACGAAATATATTAAACATATTAAACAGCAATTTCTTCTGTTAGTTTATATTATTTTGGCTAGTTCTTAATAGTGATAATAGGTGGTTATATAATCAAAATCAGTTATTAGTTTTATAAAGTGGTACATTGTTCTTATGATTGGCAAACTTTTTAATTCTTCATTTGCTGAAAACAAATTTAGCATATAACTGTGGTAATGTAATTGTTCATGTTGCGCGAGTCTTTCATTGTAAGCTATCAAATTCGATTGAGTTTCGGTAGCGCTTGCTGAGAAAACACATAGCATTAAAAAAATCTTTTTCATCTTAATTACTTAATATACAAAATTCATTTAATAATGCTAGATGTTTAAATTATAGATAGTTGATAGTGTAATGCCTAATATATTGCAATCACATTATCCATGAATTTAAATTCAACATTTGTATCAGACCCACATGCTCGCCATAAGCAGTCTGAGTTTATGCATAATGATAGCGGCAGATGATACTATATCTGCTGCTAAGCATGTAAAAATCAAATAGTTTATAAGAAATTTTTTCTTCTATAGATTGTGAGCTGTATTATTGATCCATTATAAGCATCATACGATGCTTGATGCTAAGCTAGCGGTTGGTTTTTGGCAGTGATTTTTAAACAACTCTTCAATAATTATGATATTTTCTTCAACCAATGCTTGAAAATCAATATTAGATTTTTCTACTGTTTGCATCTACATTTTTTTCGTTTATCAAATTGATTTTTTTGTGATGTGTGCGCACTAATGTGCTCATATTTTCAAGCAATTTGTTGGCTTTTGCTTGTTATGTTGCTGATAGATTCAGTTTTTTTGGCTCTTGATTTAATAAAGGAATAAACTGCATATAGTCTTATTCATTTTATTTAAGCTAATGATCATTTGTAAAATTTTCATTAATTGCTTTCCTTGTTTTGTCTTATCTGTAGAATTTTAATACCGCACATTGCTCCTGCTAGAGCGTCGGAAGAATCTAGAGAAGTTTTTGACCATTTTGGTAAAATTTTTTCAAATAGTGCGTAAATATCTTCCTTTTTAGCGTCTCCTTTGTTCATTACCTCCATTTTTATTTGTTTTGCTGCAATTGTTTCATGTGCGATTTTATATTTGCCTAGTGCAGTTAGGATGCATCCTCTTGCTAGTCCAAGTTTAAGCGCTGAGTTTTTGTTAATTCCAACAAACGAATCTTCAACTATAACAAGCGTTGGTTGATGCTCTTCAAATATAATGCAGATTTGCTCATATATATAATATAGTCGCTCATCTAGTTCTCGTTGTTTTAATTTTATGGTCATGCACGAATATCCATGGATGCATTTTGCAATTTCAGAAGGAGTGTAATATGTTTTTGAGCGTTTTTTTGTAATTGGTATTTCTTGTGTTTTAATTTTTTTGTTTGTAGCAAGCTGGATAATACCGATTCCAAGATTTTGCAATCCTGGATCTATGCCTATTATGGTTATGCTGTTTTTTGGGTTCTTTTCTAGAACTTCATTCTTTAAGATTGTGCCAACAGGCGATTGTGCTTTCATTTTCCTCCAGTAAGTGAAGCATTTTATAAAAACTTTCCTTATCTTCTACTTCAACTTGAGTTTGAGGAACATAGCAAAGTTCTGAATTTGTTATATTCCATTTTTGATCAAGATGTTCTTGTGCTTTATGTAAATTTTCAGCAGCAAAAAAGCAGCTTACGGCTATATATCCTTCATTTTCCGATTCGTTTTCTGTAACGTCTGTTGCTTCTGCTGAAATTGCATCTTCAAATAGTTCATCAAATTGCTCTTTTTTGATTTCGCATTCGATGTGGGCTAGCTTATCGAACATGAATGCTACTGTATTTGGTTGTCCAATTGAGCCTCCATGCTTGCTGAATGCAGCTCGAATTTCTGGGCCAGTTTTATTGCGATTATTTGTGATTGTTACAACTAAAATTGCAACTCCATTGCAGTAACCTTCGTATATGATTTCTTCTAGATCTTTATCATCTGTGTTTGATGCGTTATCGAGTGCTCGTTTAATGACGTCTTTAGGCACAGAGGCTGCTTGTGCTTGTTTGAGGGCAAATTTTAGCTTTGAGTTTGTTTCAGGGTCACTGCCGCCTCCAGTTTTAATTGCAGTTATAATTGTGTGTGAAATTTTTGTAATCACTTTTGAGCGTTTGTTATTTTGCGCTGCCTTTCTGTGCATTACATTTTTTGCGTGTGAATGACCTGCCATAACAAGAATTATATACGTGAACAAGATATTTGGCAAACTTATTAAAGTAGTAGATAAATAAAAACAAAATTTTTGCAGTCTTCCAAAACGATTAAGGAACGAATATGATTGCAAATGAAAATGAAGGTTAATATACATCTTTTAGAAAATGGTAAGCATCCACAAAAACAGACTAGTGGAAGTTCTGGATATGATCTTTTTGCAGCGCAGAAATGCGTTTTAGAGCCAGGAAAAGTGCAAGTTATCAAACTTGGGTTTATTATAGAGATTCCATTAGGTTATGAAGCTCAGATTCGTTCGCGTAGTGGCTTGGCAATGAAAAATCAGTTGTTTGTACTAAATTCGCCTGGTACGATTGATTCAGATTATAGGCAAGAAGTTGGATGTTTGCTTATGAATTTAGGTAACAATTCATTTGAAATTGAAATGCACATGCGGATTGCACAGATGATTTTTGCAAAAGTTGAATCTGTTGAGTTTGAAAATGTAGATACATTTTTAAAAGACGAAGCTGAAGGTTCAAGAACAAGTGGTTGGGGATCTACTGGAGTTTTAGGGTAAAATAGCAAAAAATGGCTAAAAGATACACAAATTATTATTTTATATGTGAAAAGAATGAAACTCGAGCTAAAAAAATAGCAGATGCAAATTCTTTTGATACTATCAATTATATTGAGAATAAGTTTCGCGATGGTAGCAATCAATGTGAATTTCAAGATTTTGATCAATCAAAAATTGAAGAAACAGATTGTGCAATTTTATATTATTTTTTTAAAAAGCCTTTTGATTCGAACGTTTTTAATTTATTACGCCTTCTTAATTATTTGAAGTATCATTTTAGTCATGTTGTATTACTTACTCCATTCATGCCATTCTTGCGCGAGCATCGTCATGAATTTAGAACGGATTCATCATTTATTTTTGAGGATATAAAGATTATTACACTAGATGCGCATGTTGCTTGGAAGAATATCATTTCTTTGCCTCCAAGTGAGTTTATAGCGCACATTAAGCCAACAGATTTGATAGTTTTGCCAGATGTTGGCGCTAGGCGATATCTTGGTCTATGTGAAAATGACTATGTGAAAGCCGTTAAAGACCGCAGCTCTGGTATTACTTTTATTGAGCAAGATAAAATTGAAGGTCGCAATTGTGTGATTTTAGATGATATAGTTGATACAGGTTATACACTCATGCGTACAATTGAGCAACTTAAGAAAGCAGGGGCTAAGGAAATAAAGGCATGTATTACGCACTATTTGGCAGAAGATTTATTTGATAGAGCATGTGTTGAAGTGTGTTTTTTCAAATGGGGCTTGGATTTTTTGTATATTTACGATACAGTGATAGGAGATAAAAAAATTGATTGCGCTCAGGTTTTTGATTTTACCAAAGCGTTTTCTAATCTTAAGGAGATATTATGAACTTGAACGAGTTTGAGTTACATTTAGTTGAGAGAACCGATTTGGGGTCTGGTGCTGCAAGAAAATTGCGTGCTCAAAACAAAGCATTGGTAGCTATTTATGGCTCTGATTTTGGAGCAAAATCAGCATATATGGATTACGATGAATTGAAGAAAGCTCTTGCAAGCAAAGCTTTGTTTAACAAATTTACGAATTTACATTTTGGCAAGGAAAAGGTAGTGGCATTTGCAAAAGTAGTGCAATTACATCCTGTAACAGATCAAATATTACACATTGATTTCCAAGCTGTGAAAAAAGGTGAAGTTGTAACAATGCCAATTCCAGTACGTTTCTTGAACAAAGAAATGTGCGAAGCTATTAAGCTTGGTGGATTGCTCAACGTAGTTTGTCAATTTGTTGAGTTGACTGGTAAGGTTGAAGAAATGCCAGCTTATTTAGATTGCGATTTGCAGCATGCTAAGGTTGGTATTTCCATTAAACTTGATGCATTACATGTTCCAGCGAATATGAAGGTACATCAAAGATACGATAATAAAGTTATAGCAACAATATTGGCTGCCAGAAAGAAGGGCTCAGAAGTAGAAGCTGCTGTTGAAGCTGCAGCTTAATTTTTTAAGCTATTGTTATGCTCAGCAAGTTTGTTTTGATTAACAAGCCAGTTGGTATAAGTTCACATGATATTACAATTCAATTTCGAAATTATTATTCTAAAATTTGTGGTCATAAGATTAAGATAGGTCATTCTGGCACGCTCGATCCTGCTGCTCATGGTTTATTGGTTCTAGCAATTGGACAAACACGTTTTTTACGATATATAAACATGGTATCAAGCGAGTATAATTCAAGTTGCATACGAAAAGTGGTCGATTCTAATAATATGCAAGATCATGAAGCTATAGCTTCTTCTAATTTAGTTTCAAAGCAGGTAGATTTGCCAACCGATGTTTCTGTAGAGTGGAGTGAACAGCAACAATGCTATTCCCAAGATCGTAGTAAAAAAACTGCGTCTAATTTGGTCCAAGAGCATAGAGGGGTAAACAAGAATGGCAGAAGATCTTTTTATTCTATAAATGGATACAAAACTAGTGCGTGGTCTAAAATTTATCGTTTTCAAGTATTGCTTGGGGTGCAAACTGATACATCTGATGTGTCTGGCAAAATTATTAATGTTGATAGTGATACAATTAAGCCTTTTTATAAAGCACAATTAAATGAGAAGCTTAATAGTGTATTGGACGAATTTAGTGGAATAATTACGCAGGTGCCAACTAAGTTTTCTGCAATTAAGATTAACGGTATTCGTGCATATGAGCTTGCGCGTGCTGGCAAGGAATTTGAGATGCCAGCTAGGGAGGTTCAAGTTTATTATCTTAAGGTTGTTGATAACTTGGATGTTGTGTTGCCAGAATCTTTGCGAGAATATTCTTCTAATTATGTTTTAAATTTCGAAGTGGCTTCATCAAGCGGTCTGTATGTGCGTACTCTAGCTGAGGATATTGCAAAAAAGCTTGGTACGGTTGGTGTTGTAACATATTTGCAACGAATTGAGTCTGATGGCTTTAATCTAGATATGATTGCAGACCAAGTTTTTCCATGCAAGATTACTTCAGCTGTCCCATATAAAATTATTGATTTAAATTGTTTGGCTAGTATTTGGCCGCAAATTGTGTTGCAAGAGCAAGAAATAGCAAGATTAAGATTAGGGCAGAGAGTTAGAATCACAAAATTGCCAGAAGATAGCGCAGATTATTATTCTTGTATCGATTCAAAAGGAAATTTCCATGGCATGGTAGGTTGCTATAAGCTAGAAGCAGAAGAGCAGATGGTTCAAAAAACAGACCAATCGGCGGGGGGTGTTATTTTTCCTTCATGTATGGTAAAAACTTAATATGACGAAAAAAGAAATTATTGAGAAGTTTAGAATCAATGATAAAGATACGGGTTCTACAGCAGTACAAGTAGCTTTAGTGACATCGAAAATTCAGCACTTATCTGAGCACATGAAGAAACACAAAAAAGATAATCACTCCAAGCGCGGGTTAACCATGGCTGTTTCTGAGCGTAAAAAGCTTCTTTCTTATTTAAAAAGCCACGATATTGGTAAGTACCAAGATGTTATTGCGCAATTAGGTTTGCGCAAGTAAGATTGCTTGAATATTAACTTTAGAGGTATAAAATTATGTCTTCGGACAATGATGATAAGCGAAAAACGATTACATTTGATATAGAATCTGTTGCAAAGCAAGCACATGGTGTTATTGCATCCTGTGGTGGCACTTCTGTTTTATGTACAACTGTAGTAGGCGGCAAAATATATTCAGATTTTGTTCCTCTATCAGTTCATTACATAGAGAAATTTAGCGCAGTGAACAAGATGCCAGGTGGATATAGGAAGCGCGAAGGAGCTTTGTCTGACGGTGAAATTTTGATTACTAGAGCAATAGATCGTTCTATAAGATCATTAATTCCAGCGGAATTTTCGAATGAAATTCAGCTGACAATTCAGGTTTTAAGTTACGATGGATATTCTCTAGAAGTTTTAGGTGTTGCCGCAGCATCCTTATCGATAAATTTAGCGCATGTTACAAATAAGTTAGTTGCAGCAAGCAGAATCACGGCTGATACAACAAGTTCAATTTCTAACAAATCTGTGCATAAAATTTCACATCTAGCGGCACATGGAAGCTCCAATTTATTGATAGTACAAAGGGTGATAAAGCTTACTATAAAACACCATTATTTAGAATCAAATTTACATCAAAG
>DAHXLG010000069.1 GCA_027371775.1 bacterium | reverse complement strand
AAAATAAAACAATACAAAGATAAGAAAATGAGAAAATAAAATAATATAAAGATGAAAAAATAAAATGATATAAAGATTGTATTTTAGTGAACGCATACACTTTCCAGAGTAGTTATAAAAACACTCGGACCCTTGTGGAAGAATATGAAATGATACAAAGATAAAATAAGAAAATAAAATGATATAAAGATAAAATAAAAGAATATAACGATGAGAAAATAAAACGATACAAAGATAAGATGAGAAAATAAAATGATACAAAAATAAGAAAATAAAATAATATAAAGATGAGAAATAAAAATGATACAAATACGAAAAAAAAAGACTATAAATATGAGAAAATAAAATGATACAAAAATGAGAAAATAAAATGATACAAAGATGAAAAATAAAAATGATACAAAGACTAAAAAAATGATATAAAGATGAGAAAATAAAATAATACAAAGATAAGAAAATAAAAAGAATATAAAAATGAAAATAAAATAATATAAAAATGAGAATAAAATAAAAGATGAGAACAAAAAATGATACCTAAATAAAATGATATAAAGATTATAATATAAAATGATATAAGATAAGAAAATAAAATGATACAAAAATGAAAAAAATAAAACGATATAAAATAAGAATATAAAAATGAAAGAATAAAATGATATAAAGATAAGAAATAAAATGATAGAAAGATGAGAAAATAAAAGAATATAAAGATAAAATAAGAAAATAAAATAATATAAAAATGAGAAAATAAAATAAAATGATACAAAGATGAGAAAATAAAATAATATAAAGATGAGAAAATAAAATGATATAAAGATGAGAAAATAAAATAATACAAAGAAGAGAAAAATGATACAAAATAAAAAAATAAAATGATACAAAGATAAAAT
>DAHXLG010000068.1 GCA_027371775.1 bacterium | reverse complement strand
AAAATAAAATAATATAAAAATAAGATAAGAAAATAAAATGATACAAAAATAAAATAAGAAAATAAAATGATACAAAGATGATATAAAGATTCTAGTGCAGAAAGTGATTTTAGTATATACATTAGTTTGCTTCCTGAATGAAAACAGGCAGTACATTGCTATGTAATGTTCTAGGAGTATACTTTTGATCATTTACGATCTCGGAAGCATAATTATAGAAAACTAATACATGGATAAAATTAAAAAATATAAAGATAAGATAATAAAATAAAAAATATAAAGATAAGAAAATAAAACGATATGATGATGAAATAAAAAGATATTAAAATGAAAAATAAAATAATATAAAAATGAAAATATAAAATAATACGAAAATAAGAAAATAAAATGATATAAAGATGAAAAAATAAAATGATATAAAGATAAGATGAGAAAATAAAATAATACAAATATGAGAAAATAAAATAATATAAAGATAAGAAAATAAAACCATATAAAGGTAAAAATAAAATAATACAATGATAATAAAATAAAATAATATAAATATGATAATATAAAATATATAAAGATAAGATAATATAAAAATAAATTAAATGATACAAAGATAAGAAAATAAAATTATATAAAGGTGAAATAAAATAATACAAATATGAGAAAATAAAATAATATAAAGATGAGTATAGAAAATAATATAAAGATAAAAATATAAAATAATACAAAGATAAGATGATATAAAGATAAAAATATAAAATGATACAAATATGAGATAAAAAAAATAAAATGATACAAAAATGAGAAAATAAAATACTATAAAGATACGAATATAAAATTATATAAAAATAAAATAATAAAATAAAATGATATAAAGATAATATAAGAAAATAAAATAATATAAAGATAAAATAAGCAAATAAAATGATAT
>DAHXLG010000067.1 GCA_027371775.1 bacterium | reverse complement strand
ATTTTCTCATCTTTATATCATTTTTTCATTTTTATATCATTTTCTTTTTTTCTTTTTATATTATTTTATTTTCTCATCTTTGTATTATTTTATATCATCATTATATTATTTTATTTTTTTATTTTTGTATTATTTTAGGTCCTACAAGAGTCATTTCTTCTACATCTGAAAACACTTCGTGCACTAGAATCTTTATATCATTTTATTTTCTTATTTTATCTTTATATCATTTTATTTTTCATTTTTATATTATTTTATTTTTCATTTTACCCTTGAGGAAGAAAATAAAATAATACAAAAATAAAATGAAAAAATAAAATTATATAAAGATAAGAAAAATAAAATAATACAAAGATAAATATAAAGATAAGATGAGAAAATAAAATAATATAAAAATGAGAATATAAAATAATACTAAGATAAAATAATAATACAAAGATAAGATGATAAAATAAAATTATACAAAGATTAATATATAAAATAATATAAAGATAAGATGAGAAAATAAAATAATACAAAGATGAGAAAATAAAATAATATAAAGATAAAAATATAAAATGTTATAAAGATAAAAATATAAAATGATATAAAGATGATAATATAAAATGATATAAAGGTGATAATATAAAATGATATAAAGATAAAATGATAAAAAAAATATAAAAGATGAAAAATAAATGATACAAAGTTTCTAGTGCACGAAATGCTTTTTAGTGTATGCATTAGTTTCTAGAAAACTAATGCATACACTTTAAGAAAATAAAATGAAAAAAATATAAGATGAGAAAATGAAATTATATATAAATGAGAATATAAAGATGGAAAATAAAATGATATAAAGATGAGAAAATAAAATAATATAAAAATAATTTGAGAAAATAAAATGATATAAATATGAGAAAATAAAATAAGAAAATAAAACAATACAAAAATAAGATAAGAATATAAAATT
>DAHXLG010000066.1 GCA_027371775.1 bacterium | reverse complement strand
TAAGATAAAATAAAATAAAATTAAGAGAAAATTAAAATAAAATAAAATAAAATCAAGATAAAATAAAATCAAGATAAAATTAAGACAAGATAAGATAAAATAAAATAAAATTAAGAGAAAATTAAAATAAAATAAAATAAAATCAAGATAAAATAAAATCAAGATAAGAGAAAATAAAATCAAGATAAAATAAAATAAAATCAAGATAAAATAAAATCAAGATAAAATAAAATCAAGTAAAATAAAATTAAGCTAAGATAAAATAAAAGCAAGATAAAATAAAATCAAGATAAAATAAAATTAAAATAAGATAAAATAAAATCAAGATAAGATAAAATTAAAATCAAGATAAAATTAAGATAAGATAAGATAAAATAAAAATCAAGATAAGATAAAATAAAATCAAGTAAAAATAAAATCAAGATAAGATTAAATAAAATTAAGATAAAATTAAAGAAAATAACATCAAGATAAAATAAAATCAAGATAAAATAAAATCAAGTAAAATAAAATAAAGTAAAATAAAATCAAGATAAGATAAAATAAAATTAAGATAAGATAAAATAAAATCAAGATAAGATAAAATTAAATCAAGATAAGTTAAAATAAAATTAAGATAAAATAAAATCAAGATAAAATAAAATCAAGATAAAATAAAATCAAAATAAAATCAAAATCAAAATAAAATAAAATTAAGATAAAATCAAATAAAAATAACATCAAAATAAAATAAAATCAAGATAAAAGAAAATAGAATAAAGATAAAATAAAATCAAGATAAGATAAAATTAAATCAAGATAAGATAAAAATAAAATCAAGATTAAAATAAAATCAAGATAAAAATAAAATCAAGATAAGATTAAATAAAATAAAAACTAGATAAAATAAAATAAAATCAAGATTAAATTAAATCAAGATAAAATAAAATTAACATAAAATAAAATTAAGATAAAATAAAATCAAGATAAAATAAAATCAAGATAAGATAAAA
>DAHXLG010000065.1 GCA_027371775.1 bacterium | reverse complement strand
ATAAAAAATAAAATAATATAAAAATGAGAAAATAAAATAATATAAAGATTCTAGTGCACAAAGTGCTTTTAGTGTATTATTTTATTTTCTTCTAGATTTATGCTTTTGCTTCAGGGAAGCAAAAGCATAAATCCTGACACAAGGGACTGTCACTAGAACCTTTATATTTTTTTTATTTTCTTATTTTATTTTCTCATTTAATTTTTATATTATTTTATTTTCCATCTTTGTATCATTTTATTTTCTCATCTTTGTATCTTTATCTTTTTATTTTAATATTATTTCATTTTTTATCTTTATATTATTTTATTTTCTCATTTTATTTTTGTATTATTTTATTTTTTATCTTTTTTATTTTCTTATCTTTATATCATTTTATTTTTCATCTTTATATTTTTTCATCTTTGTATCATCTCATTTTTATATTATTTTATTTTTTGACTAAGTATAATTCCAGAGTGATTATAAAACTATTTAGATCCTTGTGGGATAAAATTAAATAATACAAATATAAAATTAAAAAATAAAAACAACAATAAAATAAAAAAATAAAATAATACAAAGATAAAAATGATATAAAGATAAGATAAAAAATAAAATAATATAAAAATGAGATGATACAAAGATGAAAAAATATAAAGATGAAAAATAAAATGATATAAAGATAAGAAAATAAAAAAGATAAAAAATAAAATAATACAAAAATAAAATGAGAAAATAAAATAATATAAAGATAAAAAATAAAATAATATTAAAATAAAAAGATAAAGATACAAAGATGAGAAAATAAAATGATACAAAGATGGAAAATAAAATAATATAAAAATTAAATGAGAAAATAAAATAAGAAAATAAAAAAATATAAAGGTTCTAGTGACAGTCCCTTGTGTCAGGATTTATGCTTTTGCTTCTCTGAAGCAAAAGCATAAATCTAGAAGAAAATAAAATAATACACTAAAAGCACTTTGTGCACTAGAATCTTTATATTATTTTATTTTCTCATTTTTATATTATTTTATTTTTTAT
>DAHXLG010000064.1 GCA_027371775.1 bacterium | reverse complement strand
AAAGATTAAATTAAATTATAAAAAATGAGAAAATAAAATAATATAAAAAGAAAAAAAGAAAATGATAGAAAAATAATATGAATCAAAGATGAAAAAATAATACGATATAAAGATGACAAAATAAAATGATACAAAGATTCTTCTAGGAGTATGTTTTTGGTCGTTCATGATCAAAACCATACTCCCGGTGCTTTTGAAGAAAATAAAATAATATAAAGATAAAATAAAATATAAAGATGAGAAAATAAAATGATATAAAGATGAGGTGAGAAAATAAAATAATATAAAAATGAGAAAATAAATGATATAAAAATGAGAAAATAAACTCAAAGATAAATGAGAAAATAAAACGATACAAAGATGAAAAAATAAAATGATACAAAGATAAAATGAGAAAATGATACAAAGATATAAATGAGAAAATAAAATAATATAAAGATAACAAAATAAAATAATAGAATAATAATATAAAATAATACAAAAATAAAATGCGAAAATAAAAAGATACAAAGATTCTAGGGCACTGAGTATTGTAGGAGAAAATAAAATAATACAAAGATGAAAAATAAAATAATACCATAAGAATATAAAATGATACAAAGATATAAATGAGAAAATAAAATAATATAAAGATAACAAAATAAAAATGATACAAAGATTAGAAAATAAAATGATTCAAAAATGAGAAAATAAAATGACACAATAAAATGCTACAATAAAATGCTACAATAAAACGATATAAAATAAGTGAATAAAATGATATAAAAAAAAATTAGAATGATACAAAGATGAGAAAATAAAATAATATAAAGAGAAGATAAAAAAAATAAAATGATATAAAGATGAGGATAAATTAAGAAAATAAAATGATATAAAAATAAGAGAATAAAATGATATAAAAATAAAAAAATAAAATGATACAAAGATATAAATGAGAAAATAAAATAATATAAAGATAACAAAATAAAAATGATACAAAGATTAGAAAATAAAATGATTCAAAAATGAGAAAATAAAATGACACAATAAAATGCTACAATAAA
>DAHXLG010000063.1 GCA_027371775.1 bacterium | reverse complement strand
GTGTTTTCTAGCAATCCTTTATATTCCAGCCATTTAGCAAATTCAATTAAATCTTCCTTTAAATTTTCCTCTATATACTCTTGCATTGAGTCTATGATTTTAGTGTTTTTATATAACATTGTTGTATTTGCTTGTATTATATAGTAAAATCAGTACGTAGCGAAGATGAGAGGCGTTTTTTTTGCTTCTTTAAATCTTCCAAAAGGAGAGAATTATGGAAAAAGTCTATGTGGACAAAGGTCTTAGAACTTATTTTACCAATATTTATCAATACATAGCTACAAACTTGGCTCTAGCTGGTGCAGTTGCATTTGCTGTTGCTTCAAGCTCTACTATGTTTAATTTAATTGTTGCCACACCTTTGCGATATGTTGTATTTCTTGCACCACTGTTTATCGTGATTTATATGGGTTCGAAGGTTGAAAGCATTTCGGCTGGAAAAATGCAAATGCTATATTGGATTTATGGTGCAAGTATCGGCGCTTCTTTAAGCAGCATTTTTATTGTGTACTCAATGGATAGCATTGTGCGCTGTTTCTTTATGGCTGCTGGTGTGTTTATGGTTGCCGCTTTGTATGGCCGTACAACTTCAAAAGATCTTTCTTCTATGCGTTCAACTTTGATGATCGCATTGTTTGGTATAATCGGTGTTTCTTTAGTAAATATGTTCTTGCATAGCTCGAGCTTGCAATATTTACTTTCGATTGTGATTGTTGTAGTGTTTTCTGGTTATATTGCTTATGATATGCAACAATTGTTGTCTATATATTTTACAAGACAATCTGATGAAATGATTGAAAAAATTTCTATAACAGGTGCGTTGCATCTTTTTATAGCGATTGTAAATATTTTCATTGCTTTGTTGCAGTTGTTTGGTAGACGTAGAAGTTAATGTGCCGTTCTTAGCTCTTTTTGAACCGGAAATACCTTTTAATGTAGGGTCGCTTATTAGGTTAAGTGCCTGTTTTTCTTCAAAATTAGTAATAATTAGACCAACTGGTTTTGTTTGGGATATTACACGTATGAAACGAAGTGTTATGGATTACATTGATCTTGTTGAGATCCAGTTTTTTGATTCTTTTGATGAGTTTAGAAAA
>DAHXLG010000062.1:1058-1136 GCA_027371775.1 bacterium | reverse complement strand
ATATAAAGATGAGAAAATAAAATAATATAAAGATTCTAGTGCACGAAGTGCACTGACCCTTATGGGAGAATATAAACC
>DAHXLG010000062.1:0-961 GCA_027371775.1 bacterium | reverse complement strand
ACCGATATAAATATTAAAATAAAAAGATTAAATGAGAAAATGAAAATAAAATAATACAAAAATAAAATAAGAAAATAAAACGATATAAAGATGAGAAAATAAAATAATATAAAGATGAGAAAATAAACCGATATAAATATTAAAATAAAAAGATCAAACGAGAAAATGAAAATAAAATAATACAAAAATAAAATAAGAAAATAAAATAATATAAAGATGAGAAAATAAACCGATATAAATATTAAAATAAAAAGATTAAATGAGAAAATGAAAATAAAATAATACAAAAATAAAATAAGAAAATAAAAAAATATAAAGATGAGAAAATAAAATTATACAAATATGAAAAATAAAAGGATATAATGATGAGAAAATAAAATGATACAAAGATAAGAAAATAAAATGATAAATTGATGAGAAAATAAAATGATATAATGATGAAAAAATAAAAATAATATAATATAAGAAAATAAAATGATATAAAGATGAGAAAATAAAATGATACAATGATGAGAAAATAAAAGGATATAAAGATGAGAAAATAAAATAATATAAAGATTCTAGTGCACGAAGTGCACTGACCTTTATGGGAGAAAATAAACCGATATAAATATTAAAATAAAAGATTAAATGAGAAAATGAAAATAAAATAATACAAAAATAAAATAAGAAAATCAAATGATATAAAGATTCTATTACATGAAGTGCTTGTCTCTAAAAAATAAAGTCATCCAATGTAGCAGAAGAAGGGAATATACTTTACAATACTTAATATTGTAAAGCATATCCCTGAAAATAAAATGATATAAAGATGATAAAATAAAATGATATAAAAATGAAAAATTAACTGATACAAAAATAAGAAAATAAAATAATATAAAGATGAAAATAAAATAATATAAAGAAGAGAAAAATGATACAAAATAAAAAAATAAAATGATACAAAGATAAAATAAGAAAA
>DAHXLG010000061.1 GCA_027371775.1 bacterium | reverse complement strand
AAGATAAGAAAATAAAATGATACAAAAACAGGAATATAAAATCATCCAAAGATGGGAATATAAAAAAAGAAAATAAAATAATATAAAGATGAATAAAAAAATAAAATAAAAATGAAAAATAAAATAAAAATAAGATAAAATAAGAAAATAAAATGATATAAAAATTAAAAAATAAAAATGATACAAAGATAAGAAAATAAAATGAGAAAATAAAATCATATAATATAAAGATGAGAAAAATGATGTAAAGATAAAAATAAAATAATACAAAGATATATAAATGATATAAAGATGATAAAATAAAATGATAAAACAATACAAATATAAGAAAATAAAATCAAAGATAAAATGAGAAAATAAAATAATATAAAGATGATATAAAGATGAAAAATAAAAATGATACAAAGATAAAATAAGAAAATAAAAACGATATAAAGATTCTAGTGCACGAGTAGTAGAAAATAAAATGACACGTGTATGCTTTCCAGAGTAGTTGTAAAACCACTAAAATAAAACGATATAAAAATGAGAAATTAAAATAATACAAACATAAAAAAAATACAAAAATAAGAAAATAAAATAATATAAAGATAAGAAAATAAAATGATATAAAGATAAAATAAATAATCCAAAATAAGAAAATAAATGATATAAATATAAGATAAAGAAATAAAATGATATAAAGATGAAAAAATAAAATCAAAGATAAAAAATGAGAATAAAAGTATAGAAAGATAAAATGAAAAAATAAAAATGATACAAAGATAAGAAAATACAATCAAAGATAAAATGAGAAAATAAAATAATATAAAGATAAGAAAATAAAATGATATAAAGATGAAAAAATAAAATAACACAAAGATGAAAAAATAAAATCAAAGATAAAATGAAAAAAATAAAATAATATAAAGATAAAATTATACAAAAATAAAATGAGAAATAAAATGATATAAATATAAAAAAATAAAACGATACAAAGATAAAATGAAAAAATAAAATGATATAAAGATTCTAGTGTACAAAGTACTCGGGAGAAAATGAAATGATATAAAAATAAGAAAATAAAATAATATAAAGACGAGAAACTAAAATCAAACATAAGATGAGAAAATAAAATAATATAAAGATTCTAGTGCACTTCGTGCACTGACCTAAAACGATATAAAGAT
>DAHXLG010000060.1 GCA_027371775.1 bacterium | reverse complement strand
TTATAGACATGAAACATGCATTACATTGCTTTTTAGTTTATGCATGTTTTTGACTAAGCACAAAGTGCTTTTAGTGTGGTTGTAAAACCACTAGGAGAAAAAATTAAATGATGCTAATATAATAAAATAAAATGATACAAAGACAAAAAAATAAAATTATACAAAAATAAGAAAATAAAATAATATAAAAATGGGAAAATAAAATGATACAAAACATGAAAACAAAATGAGAAAATAAAATAATATAATGATGAAAAAAAACATCAAAGACAAAATAAGAAAATAAAATGATACAAAGAGGAGAAAAAAATATCAAAAATACAAGAAAAAAATAAAATGATATAAAGATTCTAGTGCACGAAGTGCTATCAGAAATGATAGAAAGATGAAAATATAAAATTATAGAAAAATGAAAAAATAAAATGACATAAAGACAAGAAAATAAAATTAAATATAAAATGAGAAAATAAAATGATCAAAGATAAAATGAAAAAATAAAATGATATAAAGATTTTAGTGCACTTTGTGCACTGCTCCTTTTTGGAAGAAAATAAAATAATATAAAAATAAAGTAAGAAAATAAAACAATATAAAGATGAAAAAATAAAATGATACAAAGATTCTAGTGCACGAAGTGTACTGATTCTTTTTGGAAAAAAATAAAATGATACAAAGATTCTAGTGCACGAAGTGCACTGACCCTTTTTGGGAGAAAATAAATGATACAAAAATAAAATGAGAAAATAAAAATGATACAAAGATAAAATGAGAAATTAAAACAATATAAAGATGAAAAATAAAATAATATAAAGATGAAAAAAAACCAATATAAAAATAAGAAAATAAAATAATATAAATATGATAAAATAAAAGAATACGATGATGATAAAATAAAACTATAAAAAAATAACATGAATAAATAAAATGATATAAAAATAAGTACATAAAATAATATAAAAATAAGAAAATAAAATAATAAAAAAAATAAAATGATACAAAAATAAAAATAAAACGATATAAAAATAAGATAAGAAAAAAAAAAAAAAAAAAAAAAAAATAAGAAAAAAAAATAATATAAAGAAAATAATAAAATGATATAAAGATAAAAAAATAAAATAATACAAAAATGAGAATATTAAATGCTACAAAGATAAAATGAAAATTAAAAT
>DAHXLG010000005.1 GCA_027371775.1 bacterium | reverse complement strand
TGAAGATTCTTTTAAGTCTTTTTTTCTTTGATGCCAAAAATTTATAGTTATTCCTATAGAAATAAACTAGTTAAAGTTTTTGCTATATTTCTTATGAATACTTTTTAATTTTGGTATTTATATTTTCTAGCCAAGTGTTTTTATTCTGAAAAAGAAATTTTTGAAAAACACAAAGATTAGTTAAACTTGAATATTTATCGAGTACTTTTGTTAGACGAAACAAAGTCAAGTGAACAGACTACACAATAGATAGTAGTTTCTGATAGCAGTTTAAAAAAATTTTGTAATAGGGAGCAAGTTTAATTTGCGCGCTTAAAAGGATTCGAACCTTTAATCTTTACCTTCGGAAAGTAACGCTTTATCCAACTAAGCTATAAGCGCGCATACAAATAGGGTATAGCATCTATTAAAAATTATCAATTATATTTGTTTTTCATTTTCTATTTTTCGAATATAGTAATTGTTTTATACAAGTTTGTGGAAATAGAACAAATAAATAATAAAATGCATACTATTTATTGCAAGCATTGCATTTAATGAAGTCTGCATTAAGTCCTATTTAAGCATCTGGTTAGATTTTATGATTAAGTTCAAAAGTGCAATTGTTATATTGAATCAAAATTAATATTTTTTGGGAAAAATGTTTTGTATTTTGTTAATTTTATCATCGTTATTGATTTAAAATTTGAGAAAAACACTATACTATGAAATTTGAAATCAATATCTTGCTGAATAAAAAAGATTGAAGAATCATTAAACTTCGAAGTTAATTTTTTACTTGCGCTATTTTGAAAAATACGTAGTATTCATTATATGAATTTTTTTATTAAATCTTTAATCACATGTTGTACTTTTTATACAACTACAATTAATTCAACCTGGTATGATATTACACTTGAGCGTGGTGATCAATATTATGTTTGTCGAGTGAAATCTGGGTACTCATCGGCACGTATGCTATCTTTTGATTCAGAAAATAATTTCTCTTTGCAAGCAAAAGAGCAAGTTGATTTAGTTCACTCATTTTTGTATATCATGACGACTAATAAGGTACGGTATGATTTGCCTCCAGAAGTGCTTCGTTATTTTATAGCCAAGTATTATCAGTTTATTCAAAAGCCTATGCCTATATTTCAGCTTAGTCCACTAAATGTGGAAGAAGAAACAAAGAGAAAATTAGTAGAGTTTTATACTGCTCATTTCAAAGGCAATAAATGCTTTTTAGTAGAAAAAGAAGAAGCTTCTACTTCGAAGATGAAAAAAAATGGAATAAAAAATATGAAAAATTTCATGACTCAGTTCTCTAACCTACTTCAAGATAGTGGATTGAAATTTGTAAGCATTTCACAAGTTACAAATGAACAGTATCCATTTGCAAGTGCTATCAAGATGTTTTTGACTAGTGCAATACAAACGACTTTTTATTATTCATTCACGCCAAATATGTTATTAAATGAGCAAATAAATAATAGTAAAAACAGATATTTGATGTACTACTCAAACACGAACTGCAATAATGAGATGCTAGGATATTTCATAGAAGGATGCAGACGCCAGATAGCTATTTCTTTCAGTTGGTTTTTCTTTGAAACTCTATGTTATGCAACTTTATTTGCATTAGTAAACAATTACAGAACTCATACTTTGCCAAAAATGTTCAACAAAACAACTCTTGCTACCTTTGGATTATTCATGTTTGATGCATTGTATCGCAATAGTATTGCTCCGTCTGTCTTGTTTTTATTGCAACACATAATTGCGATGCAAATAGTATATTCAATTTTCACAAATGGATGGTGGATAAAAGACAAGTTCAACTTAGATAAAACATACAACCAACTAGCAGAAGAAAAATTGACCTTTGTTGATGTAGTAAAAAAACAATTCTATAAATGGAGGTATATTAAAAAAAAGAGCCCTTAATTTCTGCTTATTTTTTGCTATTATTGTTCGTTAGATAGCTGAAAATCATCTTTTAAATGTAGTTTTATAAAAAGTGTTGTTTTATGAAATATTGCTTGCAATTATGATCTACGTAAAACCTTAAGCATTGCACTTGTTGGAATTGTAACATTGCCAATCGAGAATTCTTTCATACGTTTTTTACCAGCTTTTTGTTTATCTAATAGCTTGCGTTTACGAGATACATCCCCACCATAACACTTGGCAGTAACATCCTTACGTAGGGCAGACACAGTTTCACGAGCAATAATTTTGCCGCCAATTGCAGCTTGAATTGCAATTGCAAACAACTGACGTGGTATTTCATCTTTTAATTTTTCGCACATCCATCTACCTTGGGAAACTGCATTTGATTCGTGCATAATTGTGGAAAGTCCATCAACGTTGGTTCCATTTACAAGAATGTTTACAACTACAACTTCAGATTCTTCCATTCCAGCTTCTTCATAATCAAAGCTAGCGTATCCACGTGAAAGTGATTTCAACTTATCATGGAAATCAAAAATAATTTCCGATAACGGCATTTTATAAGTACATGCTATATTTTGTGTATTGCCTATCTGATTTACATACTTTATTTCTTGATCTTTAGCTCGACGTTCCAAACAAAGCTTAATGATATCACCCAAATAATCTTCTGGTGCAAATATAGTAACTTTAACCCATGGCTCATAGACCTTATCAATTTTGTTAACCGAAGGCATGTGAGTTGCATCATGTATTTTGAATCTATCGCCATTTGTTTGCACGATTTCGTATTCCACATTTGGAGCTGTAATAATAACAGAAATATCAAACTCTTGTTCAAGACGTTGTTGTATCACTTCAAGATGAAGTAGCCCTAAAAATCCGCATCTAAAACCGACTCCTAGAGCAGGTGAGTGCGTTGGTTCAATTTGCAAGCTAGCATCGTTAAGTGACAGTTTTTCGATAGCATCTTTAAGATCTTGATATAATGAAGTATCAGGTGGAAACAAACCGCAAAAAACAACTGCACGCTGTACAGTGAAGCTTTTTAGAGCGGTTAATTTAGAGTTTGGCAATAATAAAGTATCGCCGATAATGCAATCACGTACATTTCTGATATTTGCAATAATAATACCCACATCACCAGCACTCAGCTCATTTGCAGTGATAAGTTTGGGTGTTAGAAAACCTAATTTTTCAATTTTATAAGTTACCTGTGCTGTTGAAAACTTAAACTGCTGTCCGGTTGTAATTTTGCCTTCTTTAACGCAGACAAGTAGAACTACGCCAAGATAAGTATCAAACCAAGAATCGATTAACAAAGCCTGGAATTCGTTTTCAATCTTGCCAGAAGGTACAGGAATTCTTTCAATTAGCATATCAAGAAGATTTTCGATTCCAATGCCAGTTTTTGCAGAAATTAGGGCAGGCTCATCATCAATACCCAAAATTTCTTTAATCTGTATTTTAACTGATTCAACTTGTGCACTTGGTAAATCAATTTTATTAATAACTGGAACTAATTTGACATTTTCTTCCATTGCACGATAAACGTTTGCAATTGTTTGTGCCTCTATGCCTTGAGATGCATCTACAAGCACAATCGCACCTTCGCATGCTGCTAGTGCTCGACGTACTTCAAAACTAAAATCTACATGTCCTGGGGTATCAATTAAATTTAAAGTCCACTCATCGCCTTTTTGCCCTTTGTATAAATATTTGAGTCTAGCTGTTTGAGATTTAACTGTAATACCGCGTTCACGTTCTACTTCAAGCGTATCAAGCATCTGCTGTTGCATTTCTCGCTTAGAAATAGCATTACAAACTTCTAAAAAACGGTCAGCTAAAGTAGATTTGCCGTGATCAATATGCGCAATAATTGCAAAATTGATTTTTTTCATAAAATGAATATATCAAATGATAGCATAATAAGGTAAGAGGGAGTTTTAAGGAAATTGAACAAATCATGCATGAGAAATGGTAGCAATATTCTAGCCAAGCAAGAAGATAGACCCAAATTACTGCAAAACCCTTTAATAAGTCTTTTACTACTTTGCATTAGCTTTCATACTCACTTAGCACACGATTACTTTTGACTACGTTAATCCTGAAATAGCAAAACGTATTGACTGCATTAACTCATTGTTAAATGCTTTTAGAAGATAATTAATCTATGAAAAAGATTACATTATTACTAGCATTATCGCAGTTTGCAAGCGCCTCTCACTTCGATATTAAAGTTACTGGTTTTTTAGGAACTCAGATTGCCAAAGCAACAGATGGAACAAAAACAAGTGCGTTAACAGTTTTCAAAGCGTACAACGTTTCGCGTGCAAAAGAAAATGCAGAAGATGCAGAAAACCCAGCAAATAAGAATTTGATTAAAGCAAATGATTATATAAGAGATGAATCATTAGATACATCGGTATCTATTGCAGCTGGATTGTTAGCTCAAGTTCAAGTTTTCGATTTAGATATTTTTAACGGTGGCATATTACTAGGAGGAGGCTTAGCAAATTTTAGCAATAGCAAGGAACTAAAGAATGCTACAATAAAATTGGAAAATAAATCAGTTGATTCAATCGTTGGAGCGTATATTGGATACAACGTAAACTCTAAATTCAATCTTGGCGGGGGAATTGGTTTTTCTATAATGAAAGCACAGTACTCAATTTCAATGAATGGTACTAAAGATATTTTAGATAATCTCAGTGATACTCATGCAGAAAACTTTAAGAATAATTTGAAATCTCTTGATGACAAGACATTTTTAGCAACTAGTGATTATTCGTTTCAGGCAAGCTTCGTACTATTGGGTTCATATTCATTCTCAGAGCGTTTAGCAGTAACTTGCCTTATAAGATTAACTCCAGCTTCATTTGAACTAAACACAGAAGATGCACAAATCCAGCATTATAAAGTTGCTTTCCCAGATAACAAAGTTTTTGTGTGGTTGACACAAGTTGCAATTGGTATTACAGCTAAGTTGCTCTAACACTCAACACAATATTAAAAAAGTTATATCTTAACGATAGTAAAAATACAAAAAAATGTTAAAAAATAAGACCCAGTTGCAATAATTCATATTTTAATCAAACATAAATACATATGAACATATGGGAAGCTCTCGCTAGCTATGATTATCCAAACAAAAGCGGATTAGATTATATAAATGAATTCACGTTTCTAGTTGCAATTTTGCTTTCGGCTCAAGCTCAGGATGCATTTATAAACACACAAACACCTGATTTTTTCAAAATTGCACCAAATGCTAATGCAATGTATGATCTTGGAGTTGAAAAAATAGCTCATTATATCCATCGTATAGGCTTGTGGCGCAACAAAGCGCAAAACATACACAAACTTTCTGCTAAAATAATAGAATTTCAACAGATTAAAGATCAAAGAACTTGGTATGATAATTTGTGCCAGCAGTATCCATCTAATGGAGATGATACGCATTTGTATGGTCCAATTATTTCATCTGAAGGTATCCCAGGATTTCGAATTGGTCTGCTGCAGCTTGCTGGAATCGGACGCAAAAGTGCTAATGTGTTTTTAAATGTCATATATAATGCGCCTGTGTTTCCAGTTGATACTCATGTCCAAAGAGTTGGAAAGCGTCTTGGAATAGTTTCTGGCAATAATCCTTTCGAAATGGAGCAAATGATGATTGAAAGTGTACCCTTTGAGTATTCTAAAGTAATTTGTCATTGGCTAGTGTGGCATGGCAGAAGAGTTTGTGATGCTAAAAAGCCCAAATGTGGAGACTGTAAGTTAAAAAAGTATTGCAATTATGTTAAAAAATGGTAAAATAGTTTCAGCTAGCGCAGATTATCTGAGCATGTTATGGGGAGATCAAAATGAAGCAAAATAAATTAAATTGGAAGCACAAACAGGATCAGCAGTTGTACAAAAATGAACTTACTGTTTCGTTTGAAAAATGTTTAACGTTCAAGCAGCTGCAAGATACTAAAATTTCGTATGATAGTTTAATCGTAAACGCATTTGAAGTTGTTTAAGGAGTAGTTACAGTATGGACTTAAATCCAAGCGAAATGGTAAGCAAATTAAAGACTTATTACATTGAAATAGTATGTGCGACATTTTTTGCACTAGCATTTGGTTATTTTTGCTACGGTATTTACGGTAACAAGCAAAATGCAGAATTTTTGGTACAAGCCAAATCAAAATTACTACTTATGGAAGCAAGACAAAATAGGGTAATTGAGCAAAAAATAAATGAAGAAGAAGATAAAAGCTGCAGAGAGTGTTTCGAAGCTGCTCTTGCAGATGCTGGATTTAAGATATTGAAAATTGAACATAAGCTAAATCATATAAGCGCAGTTGTAGTTAACAATGCATCGGCTCGTGCAAGACTGCATGAAATACTAGATGGAGTACAATACATAGAGAATCGCGATTCTTTAGAAGTACGTTGGTTTTTTAACAAAAAGAAATATGAAGTAGCAATTTCAAATACAGAAGGTAGAGAAAATGCTTCTTTTGCCGTAAGCGCAATTTGCTATTTTGATGATGCATCTTGGCAAGTATGGATTGATGGCAAATTGTACGATTCTCATAACAAAATATTGCCAGATGGCACAATAATTGAAAAAGTATCTTCTTCATGCGTGATATTAAAAACTGGATCAAAAACAAGAAAAATTGAGTTATACAAAAACTACCAACAAATACGAAAACAAACTATAAAATGAGTTATGTAATTAACTATGAAAAATCATTCAACTGTAAGTTTTTTGGTCGATTGCAAGGTTGAATTATTAAAAGAAAAATATTGATAGTTATTAAAAGAAAAACCTTAAGCTTCAGACATCTAAGTTAAATCACAGGCAATACTTTTAAGAATATGAATCCTGTTGCATTTATTGATTGTTTTGAAATATGAAATCCGTTTCATTTTATTTCATGTACAAAAAAAACTCGAAGACTTGATTAATACAATATATGAACAATATATTATATATATGAATCCTGTTGCATTTAGTATTGGTTGTTTTAACGTACGTTGGTATGGCTTGGCATACTTAGCCACATTTATAATTAGTATGAAACTAGTAAAGAATACAATTAAATTTCAAAAACCGATAGCATTTAAAAGCTCTGATATTGATAGCTGTTTGAACTATGTTATTGCAGGTGTCATTTTAGGCGGTAGGATAGGTGAGTTTGTATTTTACAAACACAAGCTGTTTACAATGGAAATTTTCTATATCACAAAAGGAGGGATGTCGTTTCATGGAGGTGTCTGTGGAGTAATTATTGCATCTCTTATCTTTGCAAAACTACACAAAAAGAATTTGCTACAGCTTGGAGACTTAATTACGATGTGTGTTCCAATTGGATCGTTCTTAGGAAGAATAGGAAATTACATAAATCAAGAAATTCTAGGAAAAAGTACAACAATATTTGAACCATATCTATCAGAGCATCCAGTTGTGTTTTACGAAGCATTTTTAGAAGGCATAGTTTTGTTTCTAATCTTGTTCAGACGCAAAAAACTAGCAATTACAGGTCGCATAACATCAGAATTTTTCATATTCTACGGTTTATTCAGATTTTGCACAGAATTTGTGAGAGTTTCAGATGGATCGCTTGGAATTTTAAGTATAGCGCAATGGCTATCAATTGGAATGATTATTTTCGGATCTATTTTGAGATATAAGCATTAATATCTGTTTTTTTCTAGGCATAATAAAAAAAATATACTAAAATTGTACATAAAAACAATCCAAGTGAGCTTAAAACAGCTTAAATTAATTTGTTTGAAACTACTTTATAAAAAAACGTTGTTTTTATTTGTTAGCTAATTATCTTTTTTGTCAGTTAATGAATCAAAGAAGCAAACTCTTCATTTTTAAGTTGCTATTACATTTACCTATTGATTATCACATTATACTCTCTGCTCAAATTTTTCTTTCAATAATCTAGTTATTACATTTAATTGTTTCTCATAAATCGCTACGCACGGAAGTTAGCTGCTGTATATAATTCATGAAATCTAGAATTTCAAAGCTATCTAGTAAATTTAATGAGCTATTTTGTGGTCGCTTATGAAAAAAAAGTAAATTCCATACAAACAATAAAAGTAATATCTGAAAACTCTGCCAATGCATCATGGATGAACAAGTTCAACTTTGCAAATACATGAAATATTACAAATCAGATATATGCATTATATCTGCGATTTCTATTACTTATTCTTGCAATTTCACTACAAATATATAATAGTTTATGTTTTCAATTTCACATTAAAAAATTTATTGCACTTTTCTTCTCCAATAGATATACGAACTGGAATAAAGTATAAAAATATTAAATTTATGTTTCATAAACTTTCTCAAAAGCAGACCGTTTATCAAAAATGAACGCAAAAAAAGAATAAATACTATGAAAAATTGGATATCTATCAATACGAACTAAAATTTAAATATTTTTCTGCTAAAACAATCTTTAATCTGATAAAAACACTTGCTAAATCAAAAAATATGAAAAATCTGAATAATTTTCTAATCCTTTTTTGGTAAAACGATATCTTTTTGATGCATATATTTGCCTAATTTTTCATTATATGCAATTTCGCACTCATTATCAGCCTTGAAAAAGATAAACTGACAAATACCTTCGTTGACATAAATTTTTACAGGGTAGGGTGTTGTATTAGAAAACTCAAGAGTTACATAGCCTTCCCAGCCTGGCTCTAATGGTGTAACGTTCACTATTAACCCACAACGTGCGTATGTAGATTTACCCAAACAAATTACAATAATATCACGTGGGATTTTGAATAGCTCAACAGTTTTGCCAAGAGCAAAGCCATACGCAGGTATAACAAAATAATCCTCTGATTCCATAACAGTATAAGCTCTTTCATCAAACGATTTTGGATCAATTATAACTTCACTATTTTGCTCATTTTTAGCAAACAAAAATAGTTTATTGCCCAAGCGAGCATCGTACCCATATGCTGATACACCTGATGAAATACCTTTTGATGCTTTTGAAAAAGGGGTAATCATCCCTTTGCGTTCTCTAATTTCCTTATCTGATAAAACTGACATATTTTCTTTCTCTTCATTATTGTATTGAAATATACCAGCATACGCCAGGTTTTTTATAAACAAAGTTCTTATATCAGGTCATTTTTTCTACATTTTTATTAAAATAATTTCTCTCATATTTTTTATAAATGAAACACTTTAATGCATAATTACTTATAGTCAACAAAAAAGTTAGTTAAGAAAAAAAATAACCCTATAAAATTTACAATCAAAACTGTTACTAAATAATAGTTTGAATAGGTATTCTTCGAAAAAAAATAACGTATAGTATTTGCGTTCTAAAAATGCTTCATAAAACAAAACCAGATTTGCTCATTTGTATCGTTCGGAAAATGTAATCCTTTTAATTTCTTGATGTAGTTTCGTATTCTTGCCAAGAATGATCCAATACGCACATCATAATTAAATATTGAGTCAATTTTTTTTGTTTGCTCAAGCATCTTTCAATTATATTTCCTATGAAGGATTATTATGAAAAATTATATTTTTGCAATAATTGTTTCGCCGCCAATTGTAGTTTGACCTTTTTTAACTATCACTTCAACATTAGTAGGTAAAAACATATCAACACGGCTACCAAACTTAATTATACCGTAACGTTCTCCGATTTTCACCTCATCTCCATTTTCTGTATAACATACAATTCTACGAGCTATCATTCCAGCAACTTGTCTTACAAACATTGTAATTTTGCCTTCAATTTTTAACGTCAAACTTTCGTTGCTATGCAAAGCTTTATCAGACCCAGCATGAGCAAATGTGCCTCTCTTATAAACCTTTTGAGTCACTTTCCCAGAAATAGGAATGCGGTTTACGTGCACATCATAAACGTTCAAAAAAATACTAACACGCTTATATGTTCCGCCTTGATGAGTATCTTGAGAAACATCTATCACCTTCCCATCACATGGGCTCAACACTATGTTTTCGGTATTAGGCAAGACACGTTCAGGGTCACGGAAAAAGTACAAAACTCCTAAAGCCAACGCTGTTGCCAATATGCCAAAACTCGTATTAATAATATGCGCTAAAATAGCCAAAATCGCAGACCCTACGATAAATGGCATACCTTCTTGATGAAACATCATTGCACTTCCTCCATTTTTACTTTCTCCTCTTCTAATTTGTTCAAACAAAACATTTTCAGCGTCTGCATCTGCTTGATTAAGCCTGGCACTTCTGTTATAGAAACAGCTTTTACTTTTTCAGATAGCTCTTGCATTTTTTTTAGGGCGTCTGAAAACTTTAACTCATCAAGACCATCTGCCTCAAACTGCTGACCTTCTAACAAACTTAGCTCCTGAGCAATATTATCAACAACCTTAGTGCACTGTGAATAAGTCTCTTTAATTTGATGCCACAAAACACTAATTTCATCAAATGAATTTGATTGATTGAGCTTTTGTCTGTTTTCTTTCAGCGACTCTATCATTGCTTCAAAATTTTCTTGCATATGTTTGAACCTCATGGCAATTATATATATCTACATACTTTTTAGCTAGCTTTAACAGATTGTCAGAAAACAAAGTCATATCTTTTTAAGCCGATTGAAATTTTAGAAATAAGATCTAGCAGTTTGCTTTTGTTTTTGTATATACTTTGATAATGGAAAGACAAGCTTTCGAACAATACAACAACAAAATTGTATTAAAAGCCACATATTTTGCCTTAGCAGTTTCAATTGTGCTATCAATTTCAAAATTTTTAAACTATTTTTTGACAGGGTCAGTAGCAATTCAAGCAAGCGCACTAGATTCATTGCTTGATATGGCAGTATCACTAGCCAATTTTGCAGCAATTAAAATGACACAAAAAAAACCAAACTCACGTTTTCCATATGGATATGATAAGCTGGCAGCACTAATAGCATTTTTGCAAGTAATTCTAGTTGGCTTTCTTGCAATATACCTGCTAAAAGAATGTTTTGAAAAACTGCAAGGTAACAATACAATACACGATTTTGGATACGGCGTGGCAATAATATGTTTTGCTTTGTTCTTAAACACTTTGCTTGTTATATATCAAAGCATGGTAATAAAAAAAACCGGATCACTTGTCATCAAAGCAGATATGCTCCATTACAAGACTGATTTTTTCACAAACTTTGCAATTTTAGTTGGTCTAATATGCGTTGAAAAACTCGGCGTTTACTGGCTAGACCCGCTTGTTGGAATGCTATCTGGAGCTTACCTTCTTACTGCAGTATATTCTCTATGCAAAACATCTCTAGCATCATTACTAGATATGGGCAATAAAGAAAAAAGCAGTGATATATGTGCTTATTTAAATAAAAACGGAGTAAACATAGAAAAAGAAAATTTGTTATTTTTATTCACTGGCACAAAAAACAAAATATGCGTGATACTGGATAAAAAACTTATCGAAAAAATTGATTCGATTAATGCGCTATCAGTGAATCATATCAAAAACTGCGTTATTGAGTTTAAAATAAAATAAGAAGAAAAATATTTGCAAAATAAATTAAAATATATCATGTTATTATAACTACATTGCAAAAATCACATCATTATGCTTTAATTAAAGCATGATTTGGTTAATTTACTCATTTCAAGTTTTAGTAGCCTTGGCAGCAATTGGAATAATTATGTTGCAAAAAGCTGGAGATGGCATTTTCTCGTCTAGCAAAATTTTTGGTATCAGAGGCCGCTCTAGCACGGTTATTAGAATAACTTATATATTGGGCGCTCTGTTTTTAATAAATAACGTTTTTTTAGGTATTATGTATAAAAAAGCGCATCAAGCACAGATGATTAAGACTTGTGCAAAAGATATAATATTGGATTCTTCAAATTCAATTAAGTCCTCTGCAAAAACAAAGGTAGATCAGGTTGCAAATACTAAAAACTCTGATCCAAAAGAAAAATCGAAAGAGCAAAGTACAAAATCAAAAGAGCAAAAAGATCAAGCCCCACAAAAAAAACGAGCAAAACAGTAAGGGGTTTATATGAAAAATAATAATTTAAAAGATAATTTTGTTAATAAAATAAAAAAAGCAATTAGTGGAAAAGCTAAAGATGATATAGAAAGAAAAGGACCATTAAAAATCGTATTTGTTACAGGTGGAGTTGTTTCTTCTCTTGGAAAGGGAATCGTTGCTTCGATTGCTGGCGGATTGCTTAAAACTCGTGGATTAAATGTTAAAATCAAAAAGATTGATCCTTATTTAAACGTTGATCCGGGCACTTTGAGCCCTATAGAGCATGGAGAAGTGTTTGTGACTGATGATGGAGCTGAAACTGATTTGGATTTAGGCCATTATGAGCGTCTTGGAGGAGTAAAGACAGAAAAAAATGATTACATAACATCAGGTCTAATATACAATACAATTATTCAAAAAGAGCGTCGTGGAGACTATTTAGGACAAACGGTAATGGTTGTACCACACGTTATTAAAGAATTTGAAGAAGCTATATTAGCAGGAGCTGAAAATTGTGATGTATTAATTTGCGAAGTAGGCGGCACAGTGGGCGATATAGAAAGCTTACCTATTTTAGAAACAGCAAGACAAATGAAGCAAAAGTTTGAAGAAAACATAATTTTTGTACACGTAGCCCTTTTGCCATTTTTGAAAAAAGCACAAGAATGGAAAACAAAACCAATTCAGCATTCTATGCGTACGCTGTTAAGCTATGGAATACAGCCTGATTTATTACTATGCCGTATGGAGCGTGAAAACGAAGAAAATTGGCAGCAAAAACTAGCCTTGTTATGTAACATGAAACAAGAAAGTATATTACCAGCACTAGATGCAGATTCAATTTATCATGCAATGATAAACTATGAACACGATGGCGTTGCAGATAGAATTTGTAAACTGCTAGATTTACCAAACAAGAAGGCTTCAAATCATTTGGCTTATATCGAAAAATTTGTAGCAAAACTTGATAATCAAAAACTTGATACAATTAAGATTGCTGTAGTTGGCAAATATACTTCATGCAAAGATGCTTACAAATCACTCGAAGAATCACTAGTACATGGAGCAATTGAAAACAATTATCACATAGATATAGATTGGATTGATGCAGAAACGTTAGATATTAAAAAACTAGACAAATACGATGGTATTTTAGTACCCGGCGGATTTGGTCAAAGAGCTATCGAAGGAAAAATAAAAGCAATTAAGTTTGCACATGAAAACAATATACCGTTTTTTGGAATATGTTTTGGCATGCAACTTGCCATTATAGAAGCTCTTGGGAAAACGTTAAAAGGAGCCTCATCTTCTGAGTTTGGTGAATGTAAACACCCTGTAATTGCAAAAATGGAAGAATGGGCGCAAGACGATATGATTGTGAAGGTACGCTCTGGAATGGGGGGCACTATGCGGCTTGGAGCTTACCCATGCGAGCTAGAAAAAGGCAGTCTAGCACAAAAAATCTATGGACAAAGCAAGATTGAAGAAAGACACAGACATAGGTATGAAGTAAACAACCACTATCTAGAATATTTTAAAGAAGCACACTTAAAGGTATCTGGTAGATGCAGTGGTTTAGTTGAAATAATAGAGCGAGATGATTGCAATTTTTTTATTGCAGTGCAATTTCATCCAGAATTGAAATCTTCGATTGCAAAACCGCATCCGCTTTTTGTAGCATTTGCTAAAGCAGCTTACGAATATCGTCACAAGCAAAACATAAAAGAAAAATACAAAAAAGAATCATCTAAAGAACAAAAAAGCTCATCTAGAAAAGGAAAAACATTGAGGTAAAAATGACACATTGGTTTTTTACCATTAGCAGAATTATCTTAGCCCCACTTGCATTTTACTTAACTTATAAAGCACAGCTGCAGCACGTTGGATTTATAATTATATACGGAATAATCTCTGACTACTTAGATGGCTATTTTGCAAGAAAACATAATAAAACATCTAATATTGGTGCAATCTCGGATGCTTTAGCAGATAAAATTTTAATAAACTCAATAGCTTTACCATTTTGTTTGTTCATCAAGCCTGATGAGTTATCGTTATTAATCATTTTATCAATATGGTTCGCGCGTGATCTTATATTAACAATCGTGTGGTTATTAGCAAGACAATCTTTTTCATCGCTGTATCTAGGCAAAGTTTACACTGCATTGCAATTTTTCTTTTTATTCGTTGCAATCATCTGTGTAATATTTGATTTTAGGATCAGGAATTTTTCTCAAGCAATGTTAGCAGTATTTATAGTGCTTGGAATAACAAGTACAAGCGCATATTTCAAAGCCATGCTTGCAAAAAAGAAACAATAAGTTAAATATTGTTATAGATGAATAGCAAGCTGAAAAATTTAATTAAAAAATCTCAGAAAGCTAAAAGCACTCAAAATGAGCTTGAATCAAATAAAAACAAAAAAGATAAGGTTCTAAAAAGTACTTCAAAAAGTACTAGATCAAATCAATCTTATTATTTTTTGCAAAACAAATTAAAGGCATCTAATTTTCCAAATCAACCTGGTGTTTATATATTTTCAGATGAAAATGGAGCAATTTATGTTGGCAAAGCAAAAAATCTAAAAAAAAGAGTAGCGTATTATTTTAAACTTGATCAGCTGCCAAAACGATTACTACGCATGGTTTCAACTGCTACAAACTTACAATACTTTATAACTCAAACAGAGCAAGATGCGCTATTGCTTGAAGCCCAGTTTATAAAAGAAAAACAACCACTTTATAACATTATGTATAAGCACGGACGTTCACTTTATTACATCAATTGCTCAAAGCATCCAATTGCTAGGGTAGAAATTATAAATGAATGGGTTGCTGGTGCAGTTGGTCCATTTCTATCAATTGAATACATAAAAAACCTTCTTTCAGATATATTGAAAATCTTCAAGTTAAGGACATGCTCAGACTATGTTTTCGTTCACCGTAAGCGTCCATGTTTAGAGTATCATGCTAATAGATGCAGCGCGCCATGCGTTGGTCTAATTAACCAACTTGAATATGCAAAAAATCAAAAAGCGCTAATTGAATTTTTTAAAGGAAAAAGTGTTAACGTAGTTAAGCAATGGAAACTTGATTTAAAGAACGCAATTAAACTTGAAGAATTTGAAAAAGCAGCAAAAATCAACAGCAAAATCCAAGCTGTGGAAAAACTTAATTGGAAGCAAAATATTCATTTCCAAGATATCAAAAAACTTGACGTTGTAACCACTTATAAAAATTATTTTTATATCGAAGAAATTCGTAACGGAGCGGTTACAAATATCGAATATCGAAAATATGAAAAAAAGATCACACTCGAAGAATTTTTGTGGGAATTCTATATTCAGTGGCCAACATATAAAATTATTGGACCCAAAATTACAAACGCAAAAAAAAACTATTCTTCCAAACTAACAAAATTAGAAAAGCAAATTTTTGAAAATGCCCAAAAACGTATGCATAGTTTAATAGAACAAGAAAATCAGGAAATGAGCTGGGCAAAAGAGCTGGGTATTGATAATTTAGACTCAATCGAAGCATATGATTCATCGCATTATAATGGCAAACATGCACTATGTGGCATGGTTTTTTATGACGGAAAACAGTTTGTTAAAAGCAAATATCGCATATGGAAACTTGATAAAAACTCACAAAACGATCTGGAAATTTTAGAATCAAGCTTGAAAAGAAGATTAAAGCAAGGCAACCTTCCATCCATGATTCTTTTAGATGGAGGAATTACGCAACTTGGAGTAGCACATAGAATTCTTGGAAATGAGCAAACTAATATTTTTGCATTTGCGAAAGGTGAGAACAGAAAAGGTGGAACATTGTATAAAATGGTGAGCAATAAATCGCAAGAAGTTGTGATCAATCCAAAACTAAAATTAATGCTAGAGAAATTGAGAGATGAAGTACACAGATGGGCAAAGAAAAATGCAAACAAAGCGTACACCAAAAACTTTATAGACCAAAGAAAAAAATATAATTAAAAACATCCAACAAAAAAGAAGAAAATCATGTAAATATAAAACAATTAATATTAATATTTGCATTAAAAATACTTGAAATTGCAGAGTAAATAAAGCCGTCAAGTAAATGAATGAGGCTATTACTTAAAGTGCAGTTGCAATGCATTTAAAATAAAATATATTTCATATAATAAATATTTTTAAAAGCAAGTAGTATGACCAACAACCGTACAAATTCGTTATTGAAACACTTATTCTTTGTAAAAATCATTGACAAAAAAATATTCTTAAAGTGCAATTGCAAATATTATATAAACTAATAAAATTGCCATATTAATAACCACATATCATAGAATTAAAAAGAACTCAGAAACCTTATGATAGAACAATGAAATGGATAAAAATGAATGCACGCTCTCTCATAAAAAGAGCACAAAAAATATTGAAGCAACATAAATTATAAAATGGCCTGAAAAAATGTACAAAACCAAGCAAGACTAACCTAAGCTTTAAACAATAGCATCGTATAATATAACAAACCGAGTGTTTTATTTTATAGCAAGCAAAATAACTTGCTGAAGATTTAAACAATGCAATTTTATAATACAAGAAACCGAGCGCACTATTTTATAGCAAGCAAAATAACTTTAAAAAAGAATACAAAAAGACAAACCCCAATAATCATTTTATAAACATATTGGCCTTTCGAACATCCGCAGCCATATGCATGCTTATCCTGATCATCCACAACATCTTTAGAGCAAAGCACGTTAAAAAAACCATTTTCCTTAAAAAATTTTATTGTAGGACGTTTATCAAACCTTAATACAGTTTTAACAATAGATTTAAATAAAATGAGTGCTAAAAAAAGCGCTACTATAGTTTCTTTCATCATGCTTTGAGTATATCATGAAATCTCAATTGAGCAACCTATTAAATAAATAATATAATCAATTTATTTTTTTCATTAATAAATTTCAAAAAAATTTATGTTTCTATTTTTTATAAAATAATAACAATTATTTTGAGCTTAAAATTATAGTACGCAAAAAGTTATCAAATTATAATAATAACAAAATCTAATTTCAATATTGTTTTCAAGGAATGTGTGATTAATCAAGAGAAGTGTTAAGCTTGAAAAGAATTTACAAGTTTTGGCAAGTTATAGAGCATATTTTATTCTAGCTATGCAAAAAATTTTCTTGTAATGAAATATAGTAATTTGATTTAAACAACGAACGATAAAAAGCTATAGATACTCCATAATTTATTCAAAATGTATCTTTCAAGATACACCTAAGTCTGATGCATTTGTTTTTCAAACATTGTTTCGTACTAATACTATTTGAAAGCTTCATCTTGAGAAGCTTTTTTTGCTAGCATTTGTGATGTATAACATATGGTAATCTCAAATCAGTATATATAGATCGCATTTGGTCACATAGTAATCTCAAATATAGTGCTTATAGTATACTGTTGCATCTATAATAATTCTTTTCAGCTTCATTTTAGATTGTTTAAATTGTTAGATTTTGCCTTATAATTGAAAACATTTCTCTAATAGTTTTTATTTGTACAAATTTCTTTTAATGTATTGCTTGTAAAATACATTCAATTCTTTTGCATTGCAATCTGATTTTTCTGTGTTTGCAAAAGTGAATACAATTTTGTGTACTGCTATTTTTTCATCTGCGAGTGATTGGTTAGAAATGCAAAATCCTGTTAACGCAATGCGCAATATATTTTTATTTTTTTGTAAGTTTCATTTGCAAAATTTATACGTTGACTATGTATTTCAAAAAAATTCAAAAAAAATAATTGATAAAATGTACCAAAATAAAACATAGTAGAATCCATGCTTTTATAAAATTACGCAACAATATAAAAAACTGCAAAAAATATTGATTACTGCAAAACATTTCAAACTATTCAACAGAACCATCATGTTTTATCACACTGTAATTAATATATCGTTTCAAGGCTTCTGGAATAACTATGCCACCATCAGTTGCGTAATTCTCAATAATAGCAACAAGCAGACGTTCAATTGGAAGAGATGATCCATTTAGTGTATGTGCAAACTCCATTTTGCCATCTTCGTTTTTGTAGCGTATATTTGCACGTACAGCTTGAAATGTACCACACTGAGAGCAGCTTGCAATTTCTAAATAACGCTGCATGCCAGGAAGCCAAACTTCAATATCGTATTGTTTAGAAGCTGTAAAACCTGTATCAGCACCACATAATAAAAGGACTCGATATGGTATGCCTAAAGCATCCAAAATTTTACGCGCGGCATTTAATTTTTTTTCATGTAAATCGTGAGCTTTTTCTTTTGTACAAATTGTAACAAGCTCAAGCTTATGAAACTGGTGTAAACGAATCATTCCTCTAGTATCACGGCTTGCTGCTCCAGCTTCAGAGCGAAAACATGGAGAAAACGTCATACATAATTTTGGAAGCTCATCTTGCAAAAATACTTTACCACCGAACATATTTACCAGACCAATTTCCCCCGTAGAAATAAGCCACTGCCCATGAGTTAGCTTATAAGCATCTTCTGAAAACTTAGGTAGCTGACCAGTTCCAAACAAAGCTGATTCATTGACAATGTATGGAATTGTATATTCTTGATATCCATCTTCTTTATTGCTTTCTATCATGAAGTTTGTAAGTGCACGCTTAAGCTCGGACAAGGTAGATTTTAATATAACAAAACGCGATCCACTGATATTAGCAGATTCATCTTTCATAATTAGATTGTCAATTAAATCAAAATGCGGTGTAGTGATATGAGTTGGCTTAGTCGTTTCAAATATAACAACGTTATCATCTTCGCTAGAACCAGCTGGCACTTCATCTAATAATATATTTGGCTGATTGATAAGAAACTCATGCATTTGAGCTTCAAGAGCGCAGCGTTCTTGAGTTAAACGTAGAAAGTCATCTTTAAGCGCACGTGCCTCATCATTAAACCCATGTATTTGATTTTGCTTAGCGCGAGTTGATTCTTGTTGCGTAATTATATCTCGCATTTTCGAATCTAGTTCTATGAATTTAGTAAAATCGTTTGTGTAAGTTTCTTGCGCAATGTTGCGTTTATTTGCGCTTTGTTGGTGTTTTTCTTGATTTTGTAATAGCCACTTTCTTTCTAACATCGTTATCTTTCTGCAGCTTGTTTTCTTCGCCGCTTAATTTTTTTCCACTTAAAATTGCTCGAACTTCGTCGCCTGTAAGCGTTTCTTTTTCAAGTAATTCGTTAGCTAAATTATGCAACTTTCTGCTATTATCATCAAGCAACCTTTTTGCAAAAACATATGCTGAATCTAATATTTTCTTAATTTCAGCATCAAGCATTCTTGCCACTTCTTGTGAGTGATGACTTGTATGAGTAACTTGTCCAAAATGAATTTCGTTTGAATCTAGGTAATTCATCATTCCACCAAGTTTGCTCATGCCATATTCAAGAACCATTTTTTTGGCAATATCTGTTGCAACCTTAATATCATTGGAAGCACCTGTTGTAATGTACTCTTCGCCAAATATCTGCTCTTCAGCAACACGACCGCCCATAAGAATACGAATACGCTCTTCCAAATAAGCTCTTGAAACAGACACCCTATCATTTTCAGGAAGCTGAACAACCATACCAAGCGCATTACCACGCGGCATAATCGTCGCCTTGTGAATAGGATCAGAGTTTTTACAATGAAATGCAACAAGTGCATGACCAGCTTCATGATACGCTGTAAGCTTGCGCTCATTTTCACTCATCAACAACGTCTTCTTTTCAGGGCCCATCAATATTTTATCCTTAGCAGCTTCCAAATCTTTCAAATCAATGCTTTTTTTGTTCGCACGAGCAGCAATTAAAGCAGCCTCATTTGACAAGTTTGCTAAATCAGCACCAGAAAAACCAGGTGTGCCACGAGCAATAGCTTTCAAATTAACGCCTTCAGCCAATTTGATTTTCTTAGTATGTACAGAAAGAATTGCAAGACGCTGATTCAAATCAGGCAAACCAACCATAATCTGACGATCAAACCGACCAGAGCGAGTTAAAGCTTTATCTAAAATATCAGGTCTGTTAGTAGCAGCCAAAACAAACACACGATGTTTTTTCTCAAAACCATCAAGTTGCACGAGCAATTCATTAAGAGTCTGCTCGCGTTCATCATTACCACCACCAAGACCAACACCACGATGACGTCCAAGGCTATCAATTTCATCAATAAACACAACACATGGAGAAATCTGTTTTGCTTTTTCAAACAATTTACGAACACGTAAAGCGCCAACACCAACAAACATTTCTACAAATTCAGAACCAGAAACAGCCAAGAACGAACACTTTGCCTCACCAGCAACCGCACGAGCTAGCAACGTTTTACCAGTACCTGGAGGGCCAACTAACAACGCACCCTTAGGCATTTTAGCTCCAAGCTTTTCATATTTAGCAGGGTCACGCAAAAGATCAACAATTTCCTGCAGATCTTCCTTAGCTTCCTGCGCCCCGGCAACATCATTAAATGTAGTTTTTTCTTTATCATTTTTATTAGTTTTCATATCGCCAAGAGACATCGCCCTAGAAGCGCCCTGATTCATTTGTTTAAACAATAGAACCCACAGACCGATCATGAACAGCATAGGCAAAAGAGAAATAAAGATGCTTGTAAATGAAGAATTTTCTTCTGGACCAGTAACTTTAATTTTGACCTTGTGCTGCATGAGCCTTTGTACAAGATCGCGGTCTTGAAATGGAACAATTGTCGAAAACAGTGTACCGTTATTAAGATGTCCGACCACCTTCGTGCCGCGAATCATCACGTCATGAACATTATTATTTTCGGTTTCCTGAACAAAATCAGAAAAATCCATTTGAATCGAGTTATAATTAGAAACAGAGTTATTGAAATTCATCGCACCAACGATAATAAGCACAGCAGAAACAACCAACACTATAAATTTTTTTGAGATTTTACGCAAAATAGATACCTTTCTGATAAAATTATGGCACATTATAGTTTTGCTAGTAAAGGATTATTTTGTATACGATTAAAGCAATACTTCAAAAACTCAAAACATGCATTATGATTCTTATATAATTCTTTTGAATAATAATCTATTAATTAAAATCCAAAGTGTGTTCAAAATGAAATTTTCAAGAATAATTTAAAAACTAGATATTTATCTTATACTCAACTCAAATTGCAGTAAAATATCAAAACCTAGCAGTTTTTATGCAAAATCTAAATAACAATAAAAAAACAGAAATTAACTAATCAATTATGCAAAAAAACTATTTCTCAAATCCTGAACAATGCCACACAATGTATTATTAATCAACAAAATTTAATCACCCAGGCACAAATAAGATAAGATCCAAATTTATGTTGCATCTTAGCTCTAATGTAATACAAACTAGGGTTACCCAACTGAGTGAAAAGAAATATTATATAGGTATGGAAAATAATTAGTATCTGATTTTTGCACAACGTATTTTTCTCTTACAGCATCGAATCTATGGCATTGCAACTATATTTTAATCGATCTTGGTAACTTTATTGCAATATAAATCCAAAACTAATCATATAATCATCAATTTTTAAACCAAACAACTTTGAGTTTTTTTGATACACACAAAAAAGGTAACTTATTTAAAATTTCGATATTATTATCTTTGTCAATTTTTTATTCATTGACTACAAAAGTTTCTTAAACGAAGCTAAAAACACATTAACTATCGCAATAGAAATTAGAATAATATAAAATAAGCAAACAGGAAGCTATCGCGTGAAAGTACCAACAATTTTAAGTAAAATTTTTGCAAAAGAAGCGATAAAAGAGCTAAACGAAGAGGATTCTCCAAAAGCCTTACAAGATGAATCAAGGATCAAAGAAATTGCATTTGGAATCACGAATCAAGAGAATAGCAATAAAGAGAGTAATCAAATAGAAAGCACACAAATACAAAATATAAATGAGCGAACACAAGAATTATCAAGCATAAACAACTCAACTTATGAAATCATGAAACTTTCACGCAAAAAAAAGAAAAAGGAAGAGGTAGATACTTTTGATAACGATGCTCTGATTTTTGAAATTGCAGAGAATCAAGAAATCTTATCACCAAAAAAAACAAAAGAAAACACAATAGAAGAGAAATCAAAAAACGAAGGAGAGCATTATCTTGGGCACCGATCTCGATTGCGTCAAAAAATAACAGAACACGGACCAACTGCGTTAAAAGACTATGAATTACTAGAGCTTTTATTAACATATTCGATTCCCCGCGCAGATACAAAACCGCTTGCCAAAAATCTTTTAGAGCATTTCAAAACATTGCAGACCATGTTTCTTGCTGATAGGCAAAAACTTTCAAAAGTCAAAGGAATAGGGGAGAGCACACTATGCTTTTTCTCTGTAATCCACGAAATTTGTTGTCGCATAGCTCGTGAAGAAATTGCAAATGAAGTGTTGTTAAACAGCCCTGAAAAAGTAATCAACTATTGTCGATTAAGAATGGCAGGTCTTAGCTATGAACAATTTCGTGTATTATTCCTAAACCGGAAAAACAAGCTAATTTCTGACGAAACCTTACAAAGCGGTACAATTGATAAAGCGGCCATATTCCCACGCGAACTAGTAAAAAGAGCAATTGAAGTAGGAGCAGGAGCAATTATCTTAGTACACAACCATCCATCAGGCGATCCAACACCATCAAAAGCAGATATAGAATCTACAATCAACGTACAAAAAGCAGCCAACTTAATGGAGATATATTTATACGATCATATAATAATCGGACGCAACACACATTACTCAATGCGCTCAAACAAAATAATATAGAAATAACGCACATTATAATATAGAATGCACGCAAATAACTTTAGTTCTTGTTGTGTGGTAGTAAACAATAATATAACGGACTATAACAGACAAATTCACACAGACCAATTTCAGATGGAAGTAAAACGCAGTAATTATTGAAAATGAATAAAAACATTAAAATAAAAAACGAAACATAAATCTTGATCTTTTGTATAAAGGCTCATGCAATGTTTTTGAGGTAACAAAAGCAGATGGAACCTGCTTCACACATTACAAATTCTGCAACAAGTATTTTTACAAATGCAACAATTATAGAATTACGCAAAAACTTATGATCTTTAGACGAAAAAGCACAAAATTTAGCAATCGAATCAAAAACTCAAGAAATAGATCACAAATTTATAGAAAAAGAAAAAAGCACTGTTTTACTAGCAATAGAACTCATAGAAGACTAGAATCTGCATTATTTAAATTTTAAAAAAAATTTAGATAGCCAACTCAAGGTTTATTCTAATTGCAGTAAATATAGATGCTATATTTGGGCTTATAGAGCTAAGAATCTTTTCAGAAAGAATATAACTGCCAATTAAGAATATAATTAGCTCAAGAAAAATAGCACCTTGTTTTTATGATTACTGAAACTGAAAAAAACTTTCAATTAATTCAAGAAAACTAAAGTATAAACCACAAATTTAATTAAAAAAGCCAGTTTATAATGAACACAGATTCAATACCTTATAAATCTGACATTATTTTCAACAACTATTTCAATTTTCATAACTGTACAATCAAGCATATCAATTATATCTTCTACCAACTGACCCCATTCTATAATAACGCAATGAGTTTCTAGCAACTCTTCAACGCCAAGAGCCAAAAACGCCTCGCGCGACTTAAATGTATATGCATCTATATGAGCAAACGAGCCGCAGGCGAGTTCTAGCTTGGTCTTAGGATCAAGCCTCATCGAGCCGCAGGCGAGTTCCAGCTTGGTCTTAGGATCAAGCCTCATCGAGCCGCAGGCGAGTTCCAGCTTGGTCTTAGGATCAAGCCTCATCGAGGCAAGTTCTGACTTAGTAGCATCATCAATCATCATCGATGTGAGTTCTAGCTTGTTATTAGGCCCACTAACGTTTTCCAAGCTGACATTTTCTAAATCACTGTTAGCATCAAATTTTTGCAAGTTATCAGAAACGACATAAGTTAACATATGCAAAAACGATGGACTTGCAACATTGCATTCTGGTAAAATATGCTTAATCAAAGTAGTTTTTCCAGCACCTAGTGGACCTGAAATAGAAAGAACAACTCCTGGAATTAATTTCTCACGTATTTTTTTGCCAATTTGAGCTATATTTTCAAGCGTAATATGGGCAACCTCTTGTTTATACATCAAATTTAGGATAATTTATAAATACAAGGAGAGCAATATGAAAAAGGACATTCATCCAACATATAGCACAATAACTGTAATCAAGACAGACGGTACAAAATTTGAAACACAGTCATGTCTAGGATCAAAATATAAAGAATACCATCAAGAAATCGATCCAGAATCTCACCCAGCATGGAGCAAAAAAGATCGTTTCACAGGCCCATCAATTGGCAACATGCGCAAATTTGAAAAGCAGTACCCTGGTCTAGAATTAAAATAATTGCTAAAAGTGGGCTAGATTTCAAGGTAAACAAAGCAAATTCAGATAACGGATGTGTACTAAGGAACTCGACACGCACGTCGATTATATCGCGCACTTGCTTGCAATTTTTTAACATTTTAGAAATAAGATTGATCTAAAAAAGGGGTTTGAATGAATTATTTGCATTTGATGCAAAAGGGATTAAGATTAGTGGTAAAAGAAGCCTTGAAATATGTAGAAGAGAACGGTCTTTACGGATTAAGTTATTTCTATATCACATTCAAGCCAACATTTCCTGGAGCAATCATACCAAAATACCTAATTGATAAATATCCAGATAAAATGACAATTGTGCTTCAGCATGAGTTCTGGGATTTACGAGTTGAGGATACATATTTCAGCGTCTCATTACTTTTCAACAGCACGCTTGAGAACCTTCAAATACCGTTCAACGCAATTTACCGTTTTGAAGACCCAAACGAACCTATAGCACTTGATTTCTTAGTAGAAACAGCTCCAGAAACAACAGAATCGCAAGATAATTCAGACGATAATATAATCAGCCTAGACACATTCCGAAAAAACAAAGAGCCAAAAAACTGAAACTTGCCATATTAATTGAACTCTATGTACCAAAACGAACTTATGAAACTTCTGTATTTTATAAAAATAGAACTAGACGTTTTTTTAAGCTATCTAATGCTTAATTATAGATTTTACAAGTTTTATTAAGTCAATTAGATTAGTTGTGAAATTAATCAACATATACAAACAATTTCGTTTAAATTAATTTTAAACTGACAATACATTGCTTGTTCCGTGCTGTTGCTAGCAAAATGCTTATTTGATGAGATTTTTAATATCAAGCACGAATAAGATACTTTTTCAATTACTGTGTCATCTGGTAGGTACAAATCAATTTTTGTATGATGTTCTATTTAATTAGTTAGTCTATGCTCAACTTTTCTTGTTTTTTGGGCATTTCTGGTTAATAATGCATGAAAATGTTCTTAACTGTTGGCACATTACATGTTTGTAAAGTGTTTAAAAATTTAATAAACCAAGAATAATAGATAAACGGGATCTTTAAAAAAAATCTATCCAAAATATTTTTAGATTCGAATGCGCGAAGAAAAACATGATTCATTATAATAATCTTTAGCATATCTAAACCATGTGCAAATTGCTTTTCAAAAATACAATACATAGGAACAAACATAATATTTATCTTAACATAGATTGAGTAGATCACGTTCTTTAGCACTTTGCTTATTCTGAATGCGCAATTCTTTTTATAGCTGAAACTTACGGCTAATGTATTAGCAGAAAACCTTACGCCTATATTATTAGTACAAACATCAAAAATGTGGACTATAAAAAAATATATTTACTTATTTTTTGAAAACCAGCGTTTACAAATTGGTAGTAGAAAATACCAATGTTGGCAAATTAATAAAGTTATAAGCTATTCAAATCAAATTCTTCAACCAAGCTAGGCTGAATTTCATGAACAATATTTTCTCACGAATGCCATTCAATTTGTGAATATATATAAGCAAAGAAAAGCATAGATGCATAAAATTTCAAATCTATTCGATCACTTAAGCAATTACGCATGAAAAAATAAATAGTAGCAGAAAAATGTAGCATCATTAATAGCAATAAACATATTGTAAACAACAAAGCAAATATACAATCATGAAAGAAACAAAAAGCAGATTGGCAAAACGAACTCAAGATATATGAATATTGATTATTTTTTGAATCAAAACAAAAAATGATTAGCACGTATTATTTATGAGAACAAAATTTAGAATTTTATAAAAATTTTATGAGATAAAATATAATTTATCAACTTTGTCTTATAACTAATTGATGTAACACGTCTTTATTGCTCAAAACAATTGATATATTTGCAATCAGGATAATGCAATATATAATCAAGGCATGCGTTACTTTCTAATCTCATTTGCAATGCACACTTGTTTATTGTTACTTTTTTTAGTGGGCTTAGATAATAACATCAAAATTGCTGGAGGCTCTGGTCCTGCTGGAGAAGGCGAAAGCGGATTTATTATTGAATTTGAAAAACAGGATATTCAAGAACAAGAGCAGACTATACAAGAAAAACTATTCCAAGAAAAACCTGCGCTTGAATCTATAAATCTTGAAGATCCAAACAAAAAACAAGATAAAAAAGATAATCTAGAAAAGCAAAAAAAAGAAGAAAAAAAACAATTAAACTTGAAAGAAAAAAAAGAGCAAAAGAAAAAAGAATTAGCTCTAGAATCAAGCAAAACAGAAACAAAAAAAAATACAGAAAAACAAGATATTAAAAGAACAAGCAAAGAAGGAACAAAAAACAAAAACTACACAGGCAACGGAGAGGGACATGGCAATGGAACAAACAAAGGCAAAGGGTTTGGAGAAGGAAAGGCGAGTGATGATGCAGAAATTGCATCAACAATATATGAAATTCAAAACAAGATCATGCACTTTTGGTTTCCTCCAGAAGAGTTTGCAGCACGTAAAGATATCACAATTGAAGTAGAAATACATCTTGATAATAATGGAAACATCATATCGTACCAACTAATCAATCCAAAACCCACAGATGAATACAGAGCAATTGCAGCCAGTGTTTTGCGCGTATTAAACGATCCACGCGTTGTTCCACTTCCTATTGGCAAACACAAACGTTTCAACAATATAATTTTAAAATTCTGTCCTAGAGATTTAATATAGAATGATTGCCAAAACTAAGACAGTCACAATATCAAAAAGCAAGTCTCAACCATGTTTAATAAGAAATTATTTTGATCATGTGAGTATTCTGATCTGTGATTTTATATAAAAAAATCTGCTTATAGTTAAGAATATCATAAATAGAGGATCTAAATACTCTAGGAGCAAAATAAAAGATACACCTAGTCAAGTAGCAACATAAATAATCTAATAAGATTTGCAATTTGTTTTATCGCAATAGATATTTCTTTCTTACATGCTTTACAAAAATAGCAATAAAATTATAATCTATCAATTTCTAGAGTAAACTCATCTTCATTAACCAATACTAAAACTCTCAATTTCTCTAAACTCACATTAGCCAATACTAAAAATTGAAGATTTTTGGCGTTTTGTTTAATGATTATTGCGTATCTGATAGAATATTGGAACAACATTTGCTTAGCTATAATCTAACTAAGACCTAAAGCAAATAATTCATAATTCCTGAGCGCATAAATATTCTTATAAGCAGATTTATTTTGCAATACTAGATCTCATTCTTTGCACAACAAATGCATGAGCACTCAAACAAATCTAAAAACAATATACTTTTATTTCAGATTAACTGAAAAAAGGATTTCAAAATGATTAATAGTAGAGTGTTTTTTAACTCAAGCAACTTGTTGGATACTTTTGCGTTGCTTCATCATACAGTTCTTTAATCACAGGATATAAACAATAATAAAAAGTTCATTTAGAAAAAAACCTGATTTAGTTTAATTTTGGTTGAATTTTTATGAATTCCTTTACCATTGTATTGATTGTTAATCTGTTGATTTTGCGCATTTGAGTCTATATCCAAAATCATATCCCAAAATCATATAATTACTAGCAAATTGATAGTAATACATACATAAGAAAACACAAACCCAAAATATGTTTATTTAAGTTTATTTTTGGAGCCTTTTAACCCAGTCAAGCACTTGTTGGATATTTTTGCACTGAATCATATTATCATACTGTTCTTTAATCACAGCGCTTACAATACCCTTACAAGCTAACTTGTTTGCCTCTGCTATACGCTTTACTGTATGTTGAACACTTCTTATTTCACCAGAAAGTCCAATTTCTCCAAAAGCGATATAATTATTTGGAATGGCTATATTCAAATGAGACGAGATAATAGCAAGCAACACAGCCAAATCCGCAGCCGGTTCATTAATACGCAAACCGCCCATAACATTTAGGTAAACATCTTTATTTGCAAACGAAATTTTGCAATGTTTTTCAAGTACTGCACAAATCATTGGCAAACGAGTGTTATCCCATCCAATCACAGCACGACGGGGCATTTGTAGAAATGACTGAGCAACAAGTGCCTGAATTTCTACCATCAAAAGCCTGCTACCTTCCATGCTAGGGAAAATAATAGACCCAGTAGCGCCGACCTGCTGCTGATTCAAAAAAAGCATTGATGGATTTTCAACTTGCTGCAACCCAGTTTCAAGAATTTCAAAAATACCCATTTCATCAGTTGGACCAAACCTGTTTTTAATAGCTCGCAAAATACGAAAAGAATAATTTCGCTCACCCTCAAAATGCAAGACCGTATCAACACTATGTTCAAGAATCTTTGGTCCTGCAATTGTACCTTCTTTTGTAACATGCCCTACAATAATTAAAGGAATATGCTCAAGCTTAGCAAACTCGATTAGCTTTTGCGCACAATAGCGAATTTGCCCAACGCTACCGGCAGCTCCATCAAGATTATCGCTTGCAATTGTTTGAATTGAATCAATAATCACAAGGGCTGTTTCTTTTTTGTAAGCTTCTAATGTGGCTAAAATTTCCTCTAGGTTGTTGGAAGCACTAAGTTTCATTCCGCTTTCTTCAGTCACTCCAAGACGTTTTGCACGCAGCTTAATTTGCGAAACAGATTCTTCACCTGATATGTAGATAGCATTTTTTGCATTCATTTGTTTATAAGCCACATCTGTTAGGCTTGAGAGGCAGATATTTTCATCCTGAGAATAGATTCCATTTGTTTTACAACCCTCGTTGGATATATTAGAACTAGAAATATCAGTAATTGCAATTTTCGCAGCATCTTTTATATGATTTTCTTTATTTATACCATATGGTTCTTCCGATTCTTCCTTCGTGCCACACAAAGCCTTTCGATGCGTTGTATAGACTCCATTATCTATAATATTAAAATGCGAGCTAGCAATCTGAAGCAACAAAGTAGATTTACCAACACCAGGATCGCCAGAAAGCAATATAACGCCGCCTGGAACTAATCCACCGCCGATTGTCCTATCAAATTCACTTATTTTAGTGCTAATACGTTTTGGAAAATCAATTTCATCAGTATTCAAACTGACAAGATTAAGAGCATTAGCTGCAAAAGCACGCACGCTACCCTTAGCATCAGAAGTTTCGACAAGACTATTCCATTCTCCGCAACTACAACGTCCAATCCACTTAAGATGTTGCACCCCACATGATTCACAAACAAATTTCATGTTTTGATTATATAATCATAATATAATATGCGTCCATTAGGATAAAAAGAGCATGTTTTCTTACAAAATTTCAAACAATAGTATAAAAAGAAGTCTTGATATCTTCGTTTACTCAAATTGCCAAACGTTTTTTGCAAACCAGACAACTTACTAACAAGATTAGCAAAATAAAGAGAGTTTTATAAGCATTCAAAACATCTAAATTTATACATAATAACAAAGTATCTTTTCGAAAACTAGATTTTTCCCTCAAGAAGAATATTGCATGGAAAAACTGTTTGCATAATCAATAATATGTATATAAAAATTTTTAAGTTATACAAAAGCGCAAGTATGCTCATATTTATTAGAATATAATTGCTGATAGTTAACCTAACTCATATCATTTTTTTGAAAAATCCATTAAGCTGCAATAAATTTTCAACACAAACATATATCTTCACCCTATCAACAATATATAAAGCATACGTTGCAACTGAGTTAGTTTTGTAGCGAGTGCTAAAATAAAGCAATAATTACAAAAACCTAGCGTTTACAGCACACAATTTGCAAAACATTTACAAAACCTATATCGCCCTTTTATTAATTTCATTTATAACTTAAAAATCATACATACAATATGTCATAAAAAAAAGTAATAACTCAAAACGAAAATCAATTGCTCAAGATATTATTTAGGTTCTAGCGCACTAGCTTAATTTAATTTTCTGCAAATCATAAAAGAATTTTTATATAACAAAAGCCAAACAGCTTGCCTTTTGCACGTCATTGAACTACTATTTAAGCAAGGAAAAATTATTAATGAGAAGCATATTTGATTTTGATGTTACGCAAGAACAAAAAGACGAGTTTTCAAAGCTACTTGAACAAAGCGGAAATATTAAGCGCGGGGTATTAATGTCAGCGCTTGTTAGCAGAATAGACGAACACTATGTATTTGTAGACGTTGGTCTAAAATCCGAAGGACGCATACCCAAAGAAGAGTTCAACATTTCTGGTGACGGAGCAGCATTACCACAAATTGGTGATTCTGTGACAGTTTTACTTGAAGCATTAGAAGATAAAAACGGCGACGTAGCATTAAGCTATACAAAAGCGCTTAGAGAAGCAGGTTGGGGACAACTTGAAGAATTATTCCACAAGCGCGAAACAGTCCCTGGAACAGTAATTCGGAAAGTACAAGGTGGATGCATAGTAAACCTATCAGGGGTTAGCGCGTTCTTACCAAAGAGTCATTTTCCAGCAGGCGTCAAAGATGTTAAGGAGCTATTTGGCAAGCAACATCAATGCTTTATAATCAAAATGGATAGAGCAAAGAGCAACATTGTAGTCTCATTGAAGAACTCAAATGATTCAGAAGGAACAGTTGGTTTTGCTGAAGGACAAATCGTACAAGGCACAGTTAAATCACTTACAGAATCAGTTGCGTTCGTAGATCTTGGTGGAATCACTGGTCGCTTACACGTTAGTGAAATTACTTGGGAAAAAATAAAAGAGCCAGCAGACTTGTTGAAAATTGGACAAACAATCGAAGTGAAAATAATAGCAATGCCACAAGCAAACAGAATTTCATTAAGCAAGAAAGAATTATTGGAAAACCCTTGGGCTAACAATATCAAAAAAGCAAACATTGAAATTGGCAACGTATATGATGCAGAAATCAAAGCAATTGAAGAAAAAAGCGCATTTGTTGAGCTAACACCTGGCATCGAAGCAAAACTAAAAGCTAGCGAAGTTGCTTGGATGAAGCGTTACCAAACATTCGATGGTTTAAAAAAAGGACAAAAAGTTCTTGTAAAAGTTATTGAAATTGATAGCAAGCGCAACAGAATTTTCGTAAGCATGAAACATGCTACAAAGAATTCAGTTGAAGAATTCGCAAAAAATCATAATATTGGTGATGAAATCGATTGCGAAATAGTACAAATTTCTGATCTTGGATATGTAGCAAAAATTGGCGATCAATTAGATGGAATTATTCCAAAAACGGATGCATATGTTTCTGGCACATTAAAAATTGGAGCACAATTAAAGGCGTATATCTGGAACATCGCAATTGAAAACGGACACATCGTTTTGGGCATTAAAAAGCCATAATTTCATTAATTGATAACTGATACCGTTTTCTTTTTTCCAGATTTATTTATAGTAGTCATATATTTTTAGTTTATCATATATCAGACCAGATGCTTAAGGAAACCTTAATAAAAACAGTATAAATTTATCTAACTTTATATAATCGTGTTGTTTCTCAAGCACAGTTGCAGGAAACTTTAATGCATTGAAAGAAAAAAAACTATAAAACTGCAAATACTAGTCCAATGACATGCAAAAAGCAATCTGTTTGACTTTTGTTATATAAAAATTCTTTTGTGATTCGCAAAATAAAAAGCTATCAATCAAATACAATCGACTAACGAACATTGTTAATAAAACAAATTTATCTAATCATATTATTTTTGTATTAATGCTTGAAAATATTCGCTCTATTGCAGATATTACACTAATGGTATAATAAAAAAACAATATTATCAGGAGATCACATATGATATATGATTTAGTAGTAATTGGAGCAGGCCCAGGAGGATATCCAGCAGCCGTAGCAGCAGCACAAGCTGGTCTCAAGGTAGCAATCGTAGAAAAAGAGCACCTTGGAGGAGTATGTTTAAACTGGGGATGCATTCCAACAAAATCCTTATTAAAAGCCAGCGAACATGTTGCGCACATCAAAGATGCTGCAAACTGGGGTATTAATGTTGAATTAAAGGGTATTGAAATAGAAAAGATGGTAGCACAATCTCGCGCAACCGTACAAAAACTAAGCAATGGCATAGCATCTTTATTCAAAAACAACAAAATCGAATTAATCACCGCAACTGCAAAAATCAGCAAGGTAGGAGGGCAAGAAATAACATTATTATGTAATAATAAAGAATTGAAAACAAAAAACTTAATCATTGCTACCGGCTCAAAAGCACGTACATTACCAGAAGCACCAGAATCAGAACATATCTGGGGCATTAGAGAAGCCATGACACCAAGCGCACTACCAAAAAACATAGCAATAATTGGAGCAGGAGCAATCGGAATAGAGTTTGCAGGTTTTTACTCAGCCCTAGGTACAAATGTTACAGTATTCGAAATGGCACCAGCAATTCTTGCAGGCATAGATAGCGAAATTGCAAAAACAATGCAAAAGCAAATGGAAAAAGACGGAGTTAAGTTCAATCTTAGCAGATCCATTAGCAAAATAGAAGAAAAAGATGGCAAAATTACAATACAAACAACTCAAGAGCAAAGTTTTGACAAAGTAATCGTAGCAATTGGAGTAACTCCAAACACAGCAGATTTCAATCAACTAGATTTAGAAAAAAACTATTTTAAGACAAACGAAAAGCATCAGGTAAGCATAAGCGGAAAAACAGTTACAAACATTTTCGCAATTGGCGATTGCACAAAGGGCCCATGGTTAGCACACAAAGCTACGGCTGAGGGACTACGCGCTATCAAGATAATTTTAGGCAAGCAAGTTGGAGCACTTGGAGCAATTCCATTATGTATTTATACGTCTCCACAAATAGCATCAATTGGCATGACAGAAGATCAACTAAAAGAAAAACATGGAGCCAATTATAGCTCAAATGTAAAAGTACAACGCTCAAGCTTCATGGCAAATGGCAAAGCTAATGCAATTCAAGATTCACTTGGCATGATAAAAATTCTGATATGTGCAAAAACTGAGGAAATTCTTGGTGTGCATATGATTGGACCAGAAGTTACAGAAATGATTCATTCGATTGCCCTGGGAATGCAGCTAGAGGCATTGCCAGAAGATTTTGCAAACACAGTTTTCCCTCATCCAACGCTATCAGAAATAATATGCGAAACGATGTTTGAGTCATAAGCATGTACATATATAATATATAAGTTACTAAAAGATCCATTCGATTGCCTATTAAATACAGCTATAGGAGGAATTCAGCTAGAAGCATTTCCCAGAAGATTTTGCAGTTTTCATAAAAAAATATAAGAAAATAGTACGCAAAACTGTAATACTATCGGCATAAAAAATTTGAACGATACAAAGCATTGCTAAGTTATATCAAAAATCAATGTTAATTACTAATATCATTGCAATTTTTACACTTTCTCAACTTTATAGATTTTTCTTTGGATTAAAATTATCCAAGACTCTGAATTTTTCTGTTTCTTCAATTTCTGTTACGGTATTCAACATAAAATGAGTTATTAAAATTGCAAATAGTATTTTAAATAACTAAATCTAAAACTATCTCTATAACACATATGAACATTCTGATAAGCTAATAACATGCAAATGGAAATTGAAAAACTACGAGCACAAATTCTAGAATTCAACAGACAATACGAAGCAGGCACCCCACTAGTCGAAGACTATATATATGATTTTTATAAAAAAAAGCTTGCAATTTTAGAAGCTGATTTGCAGTACAAAATTTCCGATGTAATAGGAACAAGACCAATTGGAGAAAAAGCAAAACATTTGCATCGCATCCTTTCACTATCTCATGACTTTGGAAAAAGCTCATTTGATAATTTTTTAACACGCATTGAAAAAAAATTGCACACACATGAAAAAATAGAAAAAAATGCAAAAATGGAAGATGGAAGTAATCGCGCAAAAAACGATTTACAATCTTGTTCACAACCAAAAACTTGTGAATCAAACCAACAACACAATCTGCCATATCCACTAGTAGCAGAACTAAAAGTTGATGGAGTAAGTGTGGTAGTACGTTACGAAAATGGTCAGTTACAACGTATCGCTACTCGAGGCGACGGAGTTTATGGTGAAGACATAACACATTTAGCCAAGTTTTTAAACTTACCAAATAATATATATATCAAACAACTAGTTGAAATAAGGTTTGAAGCTTATATACATAAAGACAAAATAAAAAACCCACGAAACGCAGTCGCTGGCATGCTTCTTAAAAAAGAACCAGATGAAAACTTAAAATACATAAATTTCATGCCACATAATTTATACACTCAAATTAACAACACAAACGAAAAAATAATACAGAATGCACATAAACATCAAACTGCAAATCAAACGAAAGAAGGTAAAGAATCGGAAACTATAACAACAACTTACCAAGAAGACCAACAGCAGACCGATTCCAAACACATTGAACCATCAAACGGTATAAATGATAACCAGATAATTAGTATAAAAAACATATCAGAAGCGAAACTTGAGGACAATGAGGTTGTAAAAGATGAATCTGCTTGGCAAATCTCTGGGCAATATGCCTCTTACCAAACACAAGCAAACTCTGCTCTCAAGCATCCAGAAACAGATATCTGGCCAACATACATGGACCTACGAGCAATATTTGAAAAAATGCACTTGGATATACTACCATATTACAAACTATGTCATACAAAAAAAGATATGGAGCAATTTTTTGATGAAATCGATGCAATTAAAGATAAGCTGCCATTTGAAATAGATGGAGTAGTATTCAAAATAAATAATCACTCACTCTATAATGCATTGGGAGAAACTGCAACTGCTCCACGCTACGCTTTTGCCGTAAAATTTGAAAACACATTCGCAATTTCAACAATTCAAGATATTACATTTCAAGTTGGACGTTTCGGACGTCTAACTCCAGTAGCAGAAATTGAAGAAACAAAAATCAAAGGCAGGAAAATCAAGCGTGCAACATTAAATAATTTCAACGCATTAAAAGAAAAAAACTACACAATTGGAGATATCGTAAAAATTGAAATGGCAGGTGAGGTAATTCCAATGATTTCGGATATAATACAAAAAGGGGATAAAGAACTTGAGCTACCAACAACTTGTCCATCATGCGCAAGCTACTTAAATGATGATACTTGTATAAACGATTGGAACTGCCAAGCACAGCGCAAACAAAGATTAGCCTATTTTGCAGGCAAACACGGATTAGATATTACTAGCATGGGAGAAAAACAAATCGAATTTTTTATGCAAATGGGCATAATCGAATACCCATATGATTTTTTTGAAATAAAAAATCGCATCAATATGATAACATGCAACCCAAGCTGGCTTGGTCAAAAAGCACTTAGCAATTTACTTGAAGCTATTGAAAAAAGCAAACATATCTCTCTTGAGGCATTTATAGTCAGCCTTGGAATGCTTCATATAGGCAGAGCAAAAGCTACTGCAATTGCACACAAGTTTCCTGATTTCAACAATTTTTTGATTTCCAGTGTTGAAGATCTTCAATTTTTAGGGCCAGAAATCGCTAAAGATGTATATATATATAAGCAACAACAATGGATAACCAAAACATTTGCCTACATGAAAATAGGCCAAGAATATAAAAATGAAGATATAGTTTCCCTTTTTTAATCATGTAATCAAACAAATAATCAGTAAAAATATACGTAGCAACCTTGATTTTAATCTAACATTTTAACTCTTCAATTTTCAGGTCTTTATTTTAAATCCAAATAATAAATTGCCATTTGTTAAAAAAAAGATTGACATATTATTAATATTGTATTAACATATAGACATGAAATATATTTTATTAACATCACTTTTTGCTTTTGCTAAAACAAACGCATTAACTTTTGATTGTAACTCTGGTTCTTACTCAAAAACTATAGAATTTTCTGCGCCTGAATTCAAAAATAGTAGGGCTGTATATGAAATGCTTAACAAATCAATGAGATTACTATACGAAAGCAATTTTGTATCCTCAAAATTTCGTGATGCATTAATAGCAAAATCTGATCTATATACATTGCTAAAAGCTCTGGCATCTAAATGCAAAGTAACTTTTAAAATGTCGGAAGCAGAAAGCTATAATTTGCCAGAAGCATTAAAAAACATATTGGGTGAATTGCAAAAAGAAGGTATAATTTCAATACAAAACGAAGGCAGATCCTTGTATCTTGCAGAAATTAAATATTCTAGAGTTTTATTAGACACAACTAAAGAATATAGCACAATAGCAGTAGCATATACTTGGGAGCTGGTAAAAACTGGAGCATGCTCATTAGGAACCTCATTAGGAACTATAATAGCTGAAAATGCAGCACATTACGGTCCAATGGCAGGAAAATTTGTACTAGAAAAAGGAAAAGCTGGAACAATAGCTGCAGGTGAAATAGCAGTTGAAAAAGCAAAAGAATATGGTACAAAAATTGGGGCTGCAGGAAGCACATTTGCACAACAAGGTATAAATATAGGCTTTGATGGATTGAAACTTGCAAGCAAAGAAACAATAAACGCAATGATATTGTGTGGACACATCGCACAACGTTCAGCACAAAGTCCATTATCAAAAGCATACTCTAAGGTAAGAGCTTTCTTGGGCTATAAATCATTTGTCGCACGTGTTTAACAAAAGATAATAATTTAGTGATATTCAAAAGCTTAAACTAACTTAAACAGATTTATTTTATGAAATATATTTTCCAACCATTCTTATTAATGCATCTAATTTACCTAATAATTGACATAATAAAAATCACACCCCCCCCATTAAGCAACATAGCCATATTTTTAAACGTCACATATCTCTTATAAATAGCATCAGAATGGAAGCTTAAACTAGTTCTATCTGAGCAAAACAAGAAATAGAGTTTGATCTAAGCTAATTTTGATATTTACCAGAATTGATTTTTTCTTATATCAAAATCAGATCTATTTTTCAGAAAAAAATCAGATCTATTTTTCAAAAGTTAATACAATACCAGCTATGACTCCTACCAAGCATTTTCCTGAAACTAATGCTAGGAGAAGAGTATAATAGAGATCTAACTATATGCTATTTCAAAGTGTGCTAAACAATGGGAATAATATGAAAAAAAACAATACATCATAAAAATTATCCAACAAAACAATTATGTAACCTTACTATGTTTTTCTTCTAAAATGCGGACATGAAAAATGATTTACATTAAATACACGCTGAGCAAAAAAAGTTGAAAAACTTTACAAAGTGATGATACTTGTTTTTTCATTGTCTATCCTATCATCTCTTACTATTATAATGAATAATTTAACATAGCTTTTTAGTGCAAGAATGTAAAAAGCACTTAGTGAATATATCTATTATATAGATTTTAAGAATATCAGAAGATAAAAAAGTACTTAGAGAATGTTTTCTATATCTTTAGAGTAGAAGAAGTTGTAAATAAGCACTTAGTGTGATCTATTCTTGCATAAATATAATGTTACAAATAACTTTTAATAAATTATATTTAAAAACAATCCAAAATATATAATCTCTTATCCACTTGATAAAACAAAAGAAATATATTAAAATTGTGATGGAGTGCGGGCGTGGCTCAGGGGTAGAGCACAACCTTGCCAAGGTTGGGGTCGAGGGTTCGAATCCCTTCGCCCGCTCCAGTTTAGAGATCATAACATCATTCAATTTTGCCTTGCTTTTTTAGAAATGGACCCTCCATCTGAGAAAAGAAAACACGCTTATGATTTTAAAATAGCCACTATGATTTGATTAAAAAAACACAAACCTATTCAACTTTTATGATAAAACGCTCAGAAAAGTGACTATAATAATAAAACTAACTAAAAAGAATCACACTAATGAACAATATAAGTACAAAACCATACTAGAATGCTTGCAAGATTTATAAAAAAACATATTCCAGTATATATTTTTCTCAAAAAAATATTTGCTATCACCAAAAATGAAATAATTTATTGAAATCACAATGTTTCTCATTGCTTATGCATACTCATTTTTGATTTTTACTCAAGCATTTTGCTCTTTAGAATACCACTTCAAAGATATCATAAACTTATATGAAATCTTTCACGTTTCGCAAGCACATTTATTTTTTTGTGTACTAGAAAATATTGTAAGTAAGAACATCAAGAGCACGATTAGTAACCATTTATGTTTAGTCTCAAGTAAAACCTTACCAAAATAAAGATTTCAAACCGCATAATTAGGCATCAATATTATAATATATAATCCAAACTGGATTAGGCAAAAAGCACATAGCCATTTAAAATTATTGAAAAATCAAATATGTCTCTCTTGAAGCATTTATAATGCCTATGAGTAACTCATATTATATATGTTAAACACTATTAGCCAAAAACGTTCTAAAACTTGAAAACAGACACTGCAAAAGTATTTCAAAAACAACTATATTCTATCAAATACGCAATAATCATTAAAAACAACACAAAAAATCTTCAATTTAAAGCTCTAACAGATCAATACAAAAAATACATTTCATTCCTAATATCAAATAAACTGCTAATATTTTGCGAAACAAAAATATCCTTCAAACTAAATGGATCAAAATAATTTCTGACAACAATTAATAAATCTTCAATTTCAAACTAAAAAAGCAGATCAAAGGTATTTCAAAAACAACTATATTCTATCAGATACGCAATAATCATTAAAAACAACACAAAAAATCTTCAATTTAAAGCTCTAACAGATCAATACAAAAGTGATCCATTTCATAATCTCATCACTAAAGCAATATTTTATTAAATAATAAATTTCAAGTATGCCACTAGGAACCCTTCGATTTCTGCTTCAAGCACAACCTTTCCAAAGTTAGGTATTTCAAAGTCTGTACGATGATCTTTTACCATCTGATACGGATGTTGTACATATGAACGAATCTGTGATCCCCAAGTAACCTCCTTTTTCTCTCCAGCCTTTGCTTCCATTTCTTTGCGCATTTCCTGAGTGCGTCTTTCAAATATGCGCGACCTCAACATTTTAAATGCTTCTTCTTTATTTCTATGCTGACTGCGATCATTCTGACACTGTACAACGATACCAGTAGGTATATGCGTTATTCTAATTGCACTGTCTGTTTTGTTAACATGCTGTCCGCCTGCACCTGAAGCTCTGTAAGTATCTATTTTAATATCTTTCTCATCAATTTCCACATCAATTTTATCCGAAACTTCAAGAGTAACTGCAACTGAAGCAAAGCTCGTATGACGCTGTTTTTTCTTGTCATAAGGAGAAATACGTACTAAACGATGCACTCCAACTTCACTTTTAAACCAGCCATATGGATATTTTCTTTTGCCAGACGAAACTTTCATAGTAGCAGATTTAATATTGCCATCATCTGTATAGTTTTCATCTAAAATCACAACATCGTAATAGTTGCGAGCATATTTCAAATACATTTCCCAAAGCATGCGCGCCCAATCTTCTGATTCTTGTCCACCAGAGCCAGAGTGCACAGTAATGAAGCAATTAGAAACATCATCAGGATCATTAAACAACATGTTCATATAGATCACCTGCATTTTTTGGCGCAAATCGGTTGCCTCATCATAAGCAAGCTCTAGCATATCGTAATCTAAATCGTGTTCAATCAAATCTTGTATTCCATCAATCTGATTAGTAATTTTGGTTAATTCATCTGCTTCGTTTTTCAACTCGTTATACTCAATTATAAGCTCGCGCGCATCTGCCTTTTCCCACAAATTTGGGTCTTCAATTTTTGGCTTCAATTCTTCTAGCTTTTGCAAGACATTTCTTGAATCAAAATGTCTTTTCCACACTAGCATTTGCTGTGCGATCTCTTGCATAATATCCCTTATTTGAGCGACTTCTATCATGAAAGCATATTACCAGAAAGGCATGGTCTGCACCAGTCAATTTTGATACAATAACAGCATAATGAGTTCTTCGTTTTTGCTCAGCAGATTCAATTCATTGCTTTTATTGAGTGCAGTTTCAGGCACACACAGCGGATTTATCCGATTTGCATTCACATTATGGCTTAAATCATTCAACATACACATAATACACTTAGCGTTATTCAATCTAATTTTCTTACCATATTCATTAAAAATGCTCTGGCTGCCATTTGTAGAAAAGACAAAACTAGAAAAACTATTCAAGCGATATCACAAAAAAAAATTCGGACACAGAAAAAGTTGGACAATACTTCTAGAATCAATAATCGTAATAATGACAGCAATGTTCATCTACATAACTCCAACAGAAGAAAATATATTTTATATCATGTTATATGCTGCAATCTACTGCTGCCTTACAGCGACAAAAGAATCAATTGCAATAGCCTATCAAATGGAAACAATAAAAGCAGAAAACTGGGGGAAAACAGAAGGAAAAATAAATGCCGCATACCAAACTGGCTTCTGGATAGGTGGTATTTTTCTGTTCAGTCTATCAAGTCATATATCATGGAGATATTTGTTTTGCGGAATATCGGTTTTATTACTTATCGGATTACTATTCAATCTATTCATTCAAGATTCAATAACTCATATCAAAAAAACATCATCATTAAAAGAAACATTTATCCAACCATACAAAGACTTAATCAAACGCAATAAAACACTCATATTACCGCTAGTTATATTCATGACATTATACCGCATGCAAGATAGACTGCTAATTGGCGTAACAAACTATTTTTTCATCGATTTAGGATTTAAAGACCATTTCTTGTTCGGCAAAACATTGGGAATAATCGCAGCAATTATTGGAGGCTTACTAGGCAGTTTTTGCGTAAAAAAATATGGATACAAAAAAGCTCTTGTAATAGGCATGATAGGACATATCCTATCATCATTATTACTACTAGCACAATCAATATTATTTCCAACTTCGTACATACTTTTTTATACAATAATGTTTTGTGAAAAATTCACACGTGGATTTGAAGCTACAATTTTCTTCACATATCAAATGATTTTTTGCAGCAAATATTTTGTAGCCTCGCAATATTCAATACTCATTGCACTCGATAGATTGTCTGGCACCATAATCAGCTCAATAAGCGGATATATCATAGATGCATACGGCTGGAACATATTCTTCATTTTTTCATTCTTTGGAACAGCTCCATCTTTGTGGTTTTTGCGCAAATTACCTGATTCACCAAAAGATATTCCACAAGAATAACAACTCAATAATGACCAGGTTTCAAGAATACAAACTACTAAAGGGACTTTCGCTATCATCATCGAAATCAAGTGTTTATAAATGCATTGTGCCAACATCCCAAGTAAAGCCAGTACCTAAGTAATCAATAATAATATAGAAAATTAAAAGTAATTTCTTTCCTTATTGAATAATGATTAGGTTTCCAATGAATAATATACTAAAGAATCTATTACTGTGAAAATTACCTGACTCAGCAAAAGATAATCCACAAGAGTAACAACTCAATAATGACCAGGTTTCCAATTAATTAGAATACAACCAAAGGGCTTTAATTACTGTGATCATTTAAATAAAGAAACATCTTCGAGAAAATAATGTAAAGGATCCACCATTATCACTCCAGCATAGTTTAAATTTTTAATTAAAAAAACTCCATATTGAATGCAATGTACTGCTATTGCATCATCTGAACCTAGAGAAGCAGGGTTAGCTGCCGTAAGAAATTGCTTTTCTTGTCTTTCATCATCTGAACCTAGAGAAGCAGGGTTAGCTGCCGTAAGAAATTGCTTTTCTTGTCTTTCATCATCTGAACCTAGA
>DAHXLG010000059.1 GCA_027371775.1 bacterium | reverse complement strand
CATGCATTACATTGCTTTTTAGTTTAGTATGCAATCCATATTTCTGATGGCAGTTTGTGCATACAATTTCTAGAGTGCTTGTAAAACAACTCAGACACTTGTGGGATCTAGTGCACGAAGTGCACTGACCTAAAATAAAATAATATAAAAATGAAAATAAACTAATACAAAGATAAAGACGATAATATAAAATGATACAAGATAAGAAAATAAAAAGATACAAAGATAAAATAAGAAAATAAAATGATGCAAAGATTAGAGAATAAAATAATATAAAGATAAAAAATAAAATAATAGAAAAATAAAAAAATAAAATGATATAAAAATGAAAATAAAATAATATAAAGATTAAATAAGAAAATAAAACGACATAAAATAATATAAATATGAAAAATAATACAAAAAAATCAGAAAATTAAATAATATAAATATGAAAAATGATACAAAGAGATAAAATAAAATGATACAAAAAGAGAAAATAAAATGATATAAAAATAAGAAAATAAAATAATATAAAGATAAGATGAGAAAATAAAATAATACTAATATAAAAAAAATGATATAAATATAAGAAAATAAAATAATACAAAAGTAAAAAAAACGATATAATTATAAGATAAGAAAATGATACGAAAATAAAAATATAAAATGATGAAATAAAATAATATAAAAATAAGATGAAAATAAAATGATATAAAAGAAGAAAATAAAATGATATAAAGATGAGAAAATAAAATAATAAAAAGATAAAATGATATAAAAATAAGAAAATAAAATAATATTAATGTATGCATGTTTTTTCTAGAAACTAATACGTAATTTCTAGAGTGGTTATAAAACCACTCATCCCCTTATGTGGAGAAAATAAAATGATACAAAGATAAAAATATAAAATAAGGAAATAAAATAATAAAAAAATAAAATGAGAAAATAAAATAATATAAAGATAAAATGAGAAAATAAAATGATACGAATAAAATAAAATAATATAAAGATGAGAATATAAAATAATATAAAGATTCTAGAGCCGAAATGCTTTAAATCCTTATGGGATTAAATAAAATAATACAAAAATAAAATGAGAATAAAATAATAGAAAGATATAAAAATAAAATGATATAAAAATGAAAATAAAATAATATAAAGATTAAATAAGAAAATAAAACGACATAA
>DAHXLG010000058.1 GCA_027371775.1 bacterium | reverse complement strand
AAATAATAGAAAGATGAAAAATAAAATAATAGAAATATGAAAATAAAATAATATAAAAATAAATAAATAAAATGATATAAAGATAAGAAAATAAAACGATACAAAGATGAGAAAAAAATAATATGATATGAAGATGAAAAAATAAAATGATATAAAGATACTATGAGAAAATAAAATAATACAAAGATACAAATATGAGAATAAATGATACAAATATGAGAAATAAAATAATATAAAAATAAGAATAAAATAATAGAAAGATGAAAAATAAAATAATAGAAATATGAAAATAAAATAATATAAAAATAAATAAATAAAATGATACAAAGATGAAAAAATAATATAAAAATAAGAAAATAAAATTATAAAAAAATAAAATTAGGAATTACAATGATACATGAAAAAATAAAATGATAAAAGATTAAATGAGAAAATAAAATGATACAATGATAAGAAAATAAAATAATATAAATATAATAAAATAAAATTATGTAAAGATAAGAAAATAAAATGATACAAAGATTCTAGTGTACGAAGGTCACTGACTCTTGTAGGAAAAAATAAAATGATATAAAGATAAAATAAGAAATAGTGATACAAAAATGAAAAAATAAAATGATAGAAAGATAAGATAAGAAAATAAAATAATACAAAAATGAAAAAATAAAATGATACAAAGATAAGATAAGAAAATAAAATAATACAAAAATGAAAAAATAAAATGATATAAAGATGAGAAAATAAAATGATATAAAGATTAAATGATAAAAGAAAAATGATATAAAGATAAGAAAATAAAAGGATGTAAAGATGATAAAATGAACTGATATAAAGATTAAAAAATAAAATGATACTAAAATAAAATAAAAACTATACAAAGATAAGAAAATAAAATCAAAGATTAAATAAAAAATAAAATGATACAAATATGAAAATAAAATGATATAAAAATGAGAAAAAACAATACAAATATAAGAAAATAAAATAATATAAAGAGAAAATAAAAAAAAAGATATTAAGATAAGAAAATAAAATCAAACGTAAATAAAAAATAAAATGATACAAAGATGAGAAAATAAAATGATATAAAGATTAAATGATAAAATAAAATAATATAAAGATGAGAAAATAAAATGATATAAAGATTAAATGATAAAAGAAAAATGATATAAAGATAAGAAAATAAAAGGATGTAAA
>DAHXLG010000057.1 GCA_027371775.1 bacterium | reverse complement strand
TTTATCTTGTTTTTATTTTATCTTCTTTATTTACTCTTGATTTTATTTTTTTTATCTCATTTTATTTTATCTTATTTTTTTAAATTTTTTTTATTTCATTTCATTTTTATTTTTTATTTCAGTTGATTTATATTATTTTTATTTATTTTATTTTTATTTTATCTCATTATATTTTATCATTTTTATCTTATCTTATTTTTTTATTTATATTTTCTTTTATTTTATCTTGTTTTTATTTTATCTTCTTTATTTACTCTTGATTTTATTTTTTTTATCTCATTTAATCATATGTCATTTTTATTTTATCTTATTTTTATTTTAGCTCATTTTATTTTTATTTAATCTTATTTTATGAGATTGATTTATTTAATTTTATATTATTTTTTTTATTCTATCAGATTATTTTAATGTTAACTTATTTTTATGTCATTTTTTTATTTTATTTTTTTACATTATCTTTTATATGATCTTATTTTTAAGTTATTTTATATTATTTTATTTTTATATTATCTTTTCTATCATTATATTTTATATTATTTTAACTTTATAATATATTTATAATATATTTATATCATTTTATTTTTATATTATTTTATTTTATTTTCACATTATTAACTTTTGAATATATTTTTTATATAATAGTATTTTATACCATATTCTTTTTGTATTATTTTATTTTTATATTTTTATATTATTTTATTTTATTTTCACATTATTAACTTTTAAATTTATTTTTTATATAATAGTGGTTTATACCATATTCTTTTTATATTATTTTATTTTTATATTTATATCTTATTTTTAATTATATCTTTTTTATATTTTCATGTCATATTTAGATCATATTTTTTATATCATATTCTAGAGTATAAAATATTTATTTTAAATCCTTATAATATTTTTATATTATCTTAATTTTTTTAATATCTTCTTACTATTTTTTACTTTATATTATTATATTTTAATGTCATTTTTTTAATATTATCATATTCGGATATCATTTTATTTTAATATCATCATAATTTTATACCATTTTTATTTTTATATTATTTTATTTTTCATTTCACAAGGGTCAGACATGAAATATGGATTACATTGCTTTTTAGTTTATGACTAGAATCTTTAATTTTATTTTCTCAAGAATTTTTGTATCATTTTTTATTTTATCTTCAATTTTTATATCATTTTATTTTCTCAG
>DAHXLG010000056.1 GCA_027371775.1 bacterium | reverse complement strand
CATTTTATTTTCTCATCTTTATATTATTTTATTTTCTTATCTTTGTATTATTTTATATTATCTTTTTATTTTATTTTCTCATTTTATCTTTGTATTATTTTATTTTTTTTTATTTTTTTTCATTTAATTTTCTCATTTTTACATCATTTTATTTTCTAATATTTTTTTATATCATTTTATTTTTTCATTTTTATATTATTTTATTTTCCAATTTTTGTATCATTTTATTTTTTCCACAAGAATCTAAGTTATTATAAAAAATAAAACAATAAAAAGATGAGAAAATAAAACGATATAAAGATAAGAAAATAAAATAATATAAAAATAAAATAAGAATATAAAATGATATAAAGATGAGAAAATAAAACAATACAAAGATTCTAGTGCACAAAGTGTACTGACCCTTGTGAAGAAAATAAAATAATATAAAGATGAGAAAATAAAATAATATAAAAATTAAAAATTAAATGATATAAAGATGAGAAAATAAAACAAAAATAAAATAATATAAAAATGATAAAATAAAATGATACAACGATCTAATGCTCGAAGTACTTGTAAAGCATGTTTTTGATGACCCTTGTGGTGCAAATTAAAATATACACTTTAAATCCTTGTGAAAGAAAATAAAAAAGATACAAAGATGAGAAAATAAAACAATACAAATATGAGAAAATAAAATAATATAAATATGAACATAAAATAATACAAAGAGAATATAAAATTAGAAAATAAAAAACTATAAAGATAAGAATATAAAAAAATATAAAGATGAAAAATAAAATAATATAAAAATGAGAAAATAAAATAATATAAAAATAAAAAAATAAAATGATATAAAAAAAAGATGAGAAAATAAAATAATACAAAGATTCTAGTGCACAAAGTGTACTGACCCTTGTGAAGAAAATAAAATGATATAATGATAAGAAAATAAATTTATATAAAGATAAAATTAGAAAATAAAAACGATATAAAGATTCTAGTGCACGAAGTGCACTGACCCTTTTGAAAGAAAATAAAATAATACAAAAATAAGATAATAAAATAATATAAAATTAAGAAAATAAAAAAAAGATATAAAGATAAGATAAGAAAATAAAATGATACAAAGATGAGAATATAAAATAATATAAAAAGATAATATAAAATAATACAAAGATAAGAAAATAAAATAATATAAAGATGAGAAAATAAAATG
>DAHXLG010000055.1 GCA_027371775.1 bacterium | reverse complement strand
AAAAATAAAATAATACAAAAATAAGAAAATAAAATAAAATAAAAATAAGAAAATAAAATAAAACAAAGAAAATAAAATTAAAGATAAAATAAAAAATAAAATGTTATAAAAATGAGAAAATAAAATGATACAAATATAAGATGAGAAAATAAAATGATACAAATATAAAATAATGATATAAAGATAAGATGAGAAAATAAAATTAAAGATAAAATGAAAAAATAAAATGATACAAAGATGAGAAAATAAAATGATATAAAAATAAAATTGGAAAATAAAATCATAAAAAAATAAGATGATAAAATAAAATGATATAAAGATAAGATAAAAAATAAAATAATATAAAAATGAGAAAATAAAATAACATAAAAATGAAAAAATAAAAATGATATAAAGATAAGATGAGAAAATAAAATTATGTTTAAATGAGAAAATAAAATGACACAAATAATAAGGAAATAAAACAATATAAATAAAATAAAATGACACAAAGATTAAATAATAAAATAAAACAATACAAAAATGAGAAAATAAAATCAAAGATAAAATAAGTAAATAAAATGATATAAAGATGATAAATAAAATCATTAAAATATTAAATGAAAAATAAAATAATATAAAAATGAGAAAATAAAATCAAAGATAAAATAAGAAAATAAAATAATATAAAAATGAAAAATAAAATAATACAAAGATGAAAAAATAAAATAATATAAAGATGAAAATAAGAAAATAAAATGATACAAAGATAAAAAAATAAATAATATAAAGATGAAAAAATAAAAATAATACAAAGATTCTAGTGCACTTCGTGCACTGACTCTTGTAAGAGAAAAAAAAATAATACAAAAAATGAGAAAATAAAATAATATAAATATGAGAAAATAAAATGATACAAAGATTCTAGTGCGCGAAGAGCACTGACCCTTGTGGAAGAAAATAAATAATATAAAAAAGAAACTAAAATGATATAAAATTAGAAAATAAAATAATATAAAAATAAAAAATCAAATGATATAAATATGAGAAAATAAAATGATACAAAAATGTGAATATAAAATAATACAAAAAATATAGTATAAAATGATACAAAGATAAAATGAGAAAATAAAATGATAGAAAAATAAAAAAATAAAATGATATAAAGATAAAATAAGAAAATAAAATAATATAAAAGTGAAAAAAATAAAATGATATAAAGATAA
>DAHXLG010000054.1 GCA_027371775.1 bacterium | reverse complement strand
CGAAGTGCACTGACCCTTGTGAAGATGAGAAAATAAAATGATATAAAGATGAAAAAAATAATACAAAAATAATATGAGAAAATAAAATAATACAAAGATAGAATTAAAAAATAAAATGATACAAAGATGTAGAAATAAAATAATATAAATATTCTAGTACACGAAGTACTTCAGGGTAGATATCAGGTAGAACATTGTAAAAAAAATAAAATGATATAAAAATAAGAAAATAAAATAATATAAAGATGAAAATAAAAAACGATACAAAGATAAAATGAGAAAATAAAATAATATAAAGATAAGATAAGAAAATAAAATGATACAAAAATTCTAAGGAAATATTTATGAGAGAAAAAAAATAATATAAAAATAATATGAGAAAATAAAATGATATAAAGATTCTAGTGCACGAAGTGCACTGACCCTTGTGAAGATGAGAAAATAAAATGATATAAAGATGAAAAAAATAATACAAAAATAATATGAGAAAATAAAATAATACAAAGATGAGAATATAAAAATAAAATGATACAAAGATGTAGAAATAAAATAATATAAATATTCTAGTACACGAAGTACTTCAGGGTAGATATCAGGTAGAACATTGTAAAAAAAATAAAATGATATAAAAATAAGAAAATAAAATAATATAAAGATGAAAATAAAAAACGATACAAAGATAAAATGAGAAAATAAAATAATATAAAGATAAGATAAGAAAATAAAATGATACAAAGATAAGTCAATGCACCAAAGATGAGAAAATAAAACAATATAAATAAGATGATAAAATAATATGATATAAAGATAAGGAAAAAAATAATATAAAGATGAGAAAATGACATAAAGATGAGAAAAGAAAACGATACAAATATTAGAATATAAAATGATAAGAAGACGAGAAAATAAAAATGATATAAAGATGAAAAAATAAAATAATATAAAAATGAAAATATAAAATAATATAATAATGAGAATATAAAATAATATAAAGATTCTAGTGCACGAAGTGCTATCAGAAATGACTCTTGTGGCATCTAACTGACCTAAAATGATACAAAAATTAGATGAGAAAATAAAATGATAAAAAAATAAGAAAATAAAATGATATAAAGATAAGAAAATAAAATAATATAAAGATGAGAAAATAAATAATACAAAAATAATATGAGAAAATAAAATAATACAAAGATGAAAAATAAAATAA
>DAHXLG010000053.1 GCA_027371775.1 bacterium | reverse complement strand
AATTTTATATTCTTATCTTATTTTTGTATTGTTTTATTTTCTTATTTTATATTCTCATCTTTATATTATTTTATTTTCTCATCTATGTATCATTTTATTTTATTATCTTTATATCATTTTATTTTTTCATCTTATCTTCATATTATTTTATTTTCTCATATTATCTTTGTATCATTTTATATTCTCATCTTTATATTATTTTATTTTCTTATTTAATATTATTTTATTTTTTATCTTATCTTTGTATCATTTTATATTCTCATCTATATATCATTTTATTTTCTTATTTAATATTATTTTATTTTTTATCTTATCTTTGTAGCATTTTATATTCTCATCTTTATATTATTTTATTTTCTCATCTTTGTATTATTTTATTTTCTTAACTTTATATCATTTTATTTTCTCATCTTTATATCATTTTATTTTTTCATCTTATCTATGTATTATTCTTATTTTCTCATTCTTATATTATTGTATTTTTTTTATATCATTTTATATTCTCATTTTTATATTATTTTATTTCTCAGATTATCTATGTATCATTTTATCTTCTTATTTTTCTATTATTTTATTTATCATCTTTTAGTCATTTATTTTTAAATTTTTATGTTATTTTATTTTCTCATTTTATGTATGTATCATTTTATATTTTCATCTTTGTGTCATTTTATTTTCTAATTTTATCTTTGATTTTATTTTTTTATTTTTGATTTTATTTATTCATCTTTGTATCATTTATTTTCTTATTTTATTTTTTTATTATTTTATTTTCTCATATAGATATCATTTCATTTTTCATCTTTATATTATTTTATTTTTTATCTTAGTATCATTTTATTTTCCATCTTTATATTATTTTATTTTCTTATTTAATCTTTATACATTATTTTATTTTTATTTTATTTTATATTTTTCATCTTTATATCATTTTATTTTTTCATCTTATTTTTATATTGTTTTATTTTTCCATCTTTGTATTATTTTATTTTATCTTTATTTTTTATCTTTGTATCATTTTTATTTTCTTATTTTATTTTTATGTTTTATTTTCTTCCATAAGTGTTTAAAGTGTATGCATTAGTTTTCCAGAAACTAATGCATACACTAAAAGCACTTCATGCACTAGAATATTTGTATCCTCTTATCTTCTTATTATTTTATTTTTTCATATTATTTTTGTATCATTTTATTTTCTTATTTTATCTTTATATCATTTTATTTTTCATTTTTATATTATTTTATTTTTCATTTTACCCTTGA
>DAHXLG010000052.1 GCA_027371775.1 bacterium | reverse complement strand
ATAAAAAATAAAAAGATAAAATTATGCAGAGATAATATGAGAAAATAAAATAATATAAAACTATGAAGATACAAAGAGAATAAAATGATACAAAGAGAATAAAATGAAAAGATAAAAAATAAAATGATACAAAGATATATTAATAAAATGATATAAAGAGAATAAATAATATAAAAATAAAAAAATAAAATGATACAAAAATCAAAAAATAAAATGATACAAAGATTAAAAAAATAAAATGATATAAAAATAATGAAATAAAATAATACAAAGATGAGAAAATAAAATAATAAAAAATAAAAAGATAAAATTATGCAGAGATAATATGAGAAAATAAAATAATATAAAAATAAAATGAGAAAATAAAATGATACAATAATGAAAAAATAAAACTATATAAAGAAAAAATGAGAAAAAATATTATACAAAAATTGGAATATAAGTTGACACAAAGATAAGAGGAAAAATAAAATAATATAAAAATGTGAATATAAATTGACACAAAAATAAGATAAGAAAATAAAATAATACAAATAGTCTAGTGTAAGAAATACTTTTAATGTATGCATTAGAAAACTAATACATACACTTTCCAGAGGTGTTATAAAACCACTTGGTTCCTTATGGGATAAAATAAAATGATATAAAGATGAGAAAATAAAATAATATAAAGATGAAAAAATAAAATGATACAAAGATAAAAAATAAAACAATAAAAAGATTAAATAAGAAAATAAAATGATACAAAAATAAGAAAATAAAATGATACAAAAATAAGAAAATAAAAACAATACAAAGATAATATGAAAAAATAAAAATATACAAAGATTATTCTAGGAGTATGCCAGCGACATGAAACATGCATTCGTTTGCACCGCAAGAGTTAGTCGGTAACAAACGAATGCATATACTTTAAACCCTTGTGAAGAAAATAAAATAATATAAAAATGTGAATATAAATTGACACAAAAATAAGATAAGAAAATAAAATAATATAAAGATGAAAATATAAAACAACTCAAATATAAGATAAGAAAATAAAATAATACAAATATGATAATATAAAATTACTTAAAGATAAGTATATAAAATAATTTAAAGAGTAAATGAGAAAATAAAATGATATAAATATAAGAATATAAAAAAATACAAAAATAAAATAAATTGATACAAAGATTCTAGTGCTCGAAGCGTTTTTAATGTATGTATTAGTTTTCTAGATTTATGCTTTTGCTTCAGAGAAGCAAAAGCATAAATCCTCTGAAAACAT
>DAHXLG010000051.1 GCA_027371775.1 bacterium | reverse complement strand
GCATATTTTTCCTAGATTTATGATTTTACTTCAGATAAATAAAAACATAAATCAGGACGCAAACTAATACATATACTTTTTATAGTAGTTGTAAAATTACTCGGACTCTTGTGGGAGAAAATAAAATAATATGATGATGAGAAAATAAAATAATATAAAGCTAAGATGATACAAAAATAATATGAGAAAAATAAAAATGATACAAAGAGAGAATAAAATGATAAAAGATGAGAAAATAAAATGACAGAAAGATGAGAAAATAAAATCAAAGATAAAATAAAAAAATAAAAGATACAAAGATAAATTGAGAAAATAAAATGATATAAAGATGGAAACATAAAATGATACAAAGATAAAATGAGAAAATAAAATAATATAAATATAAAATGATACAAAAATTCTTCTAGGAGTATGCTTTTGAAAAGCATACTCCCTCTGAAAACATGCATTACATTGCTAAGCAATGTAATGCATGTTTTTGACTAAGCAAGAAGTGCTTTTAGTGTATGCATTAGTTTCTAGAAAATGAATGCATACACTTTAAACCCTTGTGAAGAAAATAAAATGATACAAAGATAAAATGAGAAAATAAAATAATATAAAAATCAAATATAAAATGATACAAAGATAAAATGAGAAAATAAAATGATATAAAGATAAAATGAGAAAATAAAATGATACAAAGATAAAATGAGAAAATAAAATGATATGAAGATGAAATATAAAACGATACAAAGATTCTAGTGCACAAAGTGCTATCAGAAATGACCCTTGTAGGAAATATAAAATGATACAAAGCTAAAAATGAGAAAATAAAACGATACAAAGATGACAAAATAAAATAATACAAAAATGAGAAAATAAAATAATATAAAGATGAAAAAATAAAAAGATACAAAATGAGAAAATAAAATAATACAAAAATAAAATGATACAAAGATGAGAAAATAAAATGATATAAAGATATGTTGAAAAAATAAAACTCTATAAAGCTGAGAAGATAAGATGATATAAAAATAAAAAAATAAAATAATACAAAGATATGATGAAAAAATAAAATAATATAAAAAGAAAAAATAAAATAATACAAAGCTAAGATTATGAAATGATATAAAGATAGGAAAATAAAATGATACAAAGATAAAATGAGAAAATAAAATGATACAAAGATGAGAAAAATAAAATGATATAAAGATGAGAAAATAAAATGATACAAAAATGAAAATAAAATAATATAAAAATTCTAATATACGAAGTGCAGATGCTTGTGG
>DAHXLG010000050.1 GCA_027371775.1 bacterium | reverse complement strand
AATGATATAAAGATGAGAATATAAAATAAGAAAATAAAATAATATAAAAATAAGATAAGAATATAAAATGATACAAAGATTATTCTAGGATAATACTACATATTGTAAAGCATAGCATAAGATTGCTTCAGGGAATATGCTTTATAATATATAGTATTGTAAAGCATATTCCTAGAACCCTTGTAGAAGAAAATAAAATGATATAAAGATGAAAATATAAAATGATACAAACATAAAATGAGAAAATAAAACAATATAAAGATGGGGAAAATAAAATGACTAAAAAATGAAAAAATAAAATAATACAAAATAAGAAAATAAAATGATGTATATATAATATGATAAATAAAATAATATAAAAATGAGAATATAAAGATGAAAAATAAAATGATATAAGGAAAAAAATGATACAAAGATAATATAAGAAAATAAAATGATATAAAGATGAGAATATAAAATAAGAAAATAAAATAATATAAAAATAAGATAAGAATATAAAATGATACAAAGATGAAAAAATAAAATGATATAAAGATTAAATGAGAAAATAATATAATATAAAGATGAGAAAATAAAATTAAAGATAAAATGAAAAAAAATAAAATAATATAAAAATGAGAAACTAAAAAATAATATAAAAATAATATGAAAAAATAAAAAGATATAAAGATGAGAAAATAAAATGATATAAAGATAAAAAAAATAATACAAAATAAGAAAATGATACAAAGATAAGAAAATAAAATAATATAAAGATAAAATAAGAAAATAAAATGATATAAAAATGAAAAAATAAAATGATATAAAGATAAAATAATACTAAGATAAAATAAAAATAAAACTATATAAAAATAAGATGAAAAAAATAATATAAAAATGAGAAAATAAAATGATATAAAGATAAAATAATAAAATAAAATTATAGAAAGATAAGATGAAAAAATAAAATGATATAAAGTAAGATGAGAAAATCAAATCATACAAAGAGAGAAAATAAAATCATACAAAGATGAGAAAATTAAATAATATAAAGATGATAAAATAAAATCAAAAATAAGATGAGAAAATAAAATGATATAAAGATAAGAAAATGAAATGATATAATAATTAAGAAATAAAATCAGAAATAAGATGAGAAAATAAAATGATATAAAAGTAAGATGAGAAAATAAAATGATATAAAGATAAAAAAATAAAATGATACAAAGATGAGAAAATAAAATGATACAAAAATGAGAAAATAAAAAGACACAATAAAATGCTACAATAAA
>DAHXLG010000004.1 GCA_027371775.1 bacterium | reverse complement strand
AGATACTCCAGTTAAGCAAGCTAGAGAAAGAGATGAATTAAATATTTCTCCTGCGCATCCTATTGCTCTATTTGATGATACTGGATCTTCAGTACCTACTTTAAATACTCCTATTGATAGATTAATATCACGTGCAAGTACTCCAGATACTCCAGTTAAGCAAGCTAGAGAAAGAGATGAATTAAATATTTCTCCTGCGCATCCTATTGCTCTATTTGATGCTGTATCCAAGAATTTAATGTCGTCTTTTATGTCTAATTTGGCAGAATAGTATAGTCAGAAGATTGAATAAGGTTATTGCGCTCGTTTTTCAAAAGCTTTGGTATGATGAAGCTCAGGCAAATTCTTTAATTGCTATTAGAAAAATTTAATCGAGCAAAATTTAATAATCCAATTATTGAAGCTTGAAATCGCGATCATCTTTCTAAGCCTAGATTGTTGAATGTTATGCTTCTTTTTAGTTCTTGTGGCAAATCAAATGTGCAATTTAGTTCTGTTTATCCAAATTGCTTCTTAGTATAATTTGCTGAAAGAAATTATTAATTTTTATGTGATTTTTTTAAAGATTTCCTTTTTGTAAGTATTTGCAGATGGGGAAGCAAGCAGAAGATCAATTGTATACGCTATAGTGTTGTTGAAGCGCAACTTATCTTGGAAATTTTAGAAAAAAAGCTTTAAATGGTTTTTTCAATTATGCATGAGTTTGCAAATTTCTCTAAAGAGCGTAGCTTTGCTATAAAGCAACCAGCAATGGTACAATTTTAACTAAATTATTTGAGAAAGATCATTTTTTATCGTTTGATAAATTGAGTTATAAGTGTTTTCTTGAGAATATTGTAAGCCTAATCGGATATCATGAATTATATATATACCTAAAATCCGCTTCTCCAATTCTTAATTTGTCTTGGTTAGGCTAATTCTGCAGTTTATTCAGAGATTGGATGTTAATCTTTTATAATTTATAACTGCTTAATATTTTATTTTTTGACTTTTCTTTTTAAATTATTCTTATTGTTCAAAATATTGAGCAAGTATTGAGTAAGATTTTGAAAAACAATGACTTATTTTGCTTTCTTTAAAAGCCATAGTAAGATTAGAGATAAGCTAAAACTTGTTGCAACCATCCATGGACTTGATTGGTTGCAAGCGGATAATGTCTTTTCTAGGAATGTTGCATTTAGAGAGCAAACTTTTGGTCCAGTGATTATGTTTAGCACGATTGTCATGTGATACGTTGCTGTCAGTGCAATAATATAGGCGCAGATTTCGCTAGCTTTACGCATCAAAGGAGCCCATTTTGCAAAGAAACATAGTGCAGCAAGAATTGTGTACAGTATGTTTTGTATCAAGCACAGTGCGCATGGTCTGCCTAATGGAAGGTATCTTGGTAATATTGCAAATGATGCACATAGCCAAAATGCTATTATTGCGTATTTCATTTGCTCTGCTTTCATTGGTTGCCAGAATGATTTTCTGTTTTTCATATTTTCTCCTTTTAGCTATTTTATTACTCTAATTTTGTAATTTAAATAAAGTCTATAACAAATAAGAAAATTCGACTAGTTTTATTTAAAATTGATTTTATATGTTAAGTATGTTGGTTTTGTGATACATGAATCTAGTTTAATTAGCCAGCCTTTGTGGCGCAATGGCATTTTGGCTGTTCGCAAATGGGACATTCTGTTGATTTGAACATTTTGGATGCTCCAAATAACGATAATATAAAGCCTGCGGCTAATAAATATTTATTTGTTTTTTTTGTATTTGTTGTCATATTTTCTCCTAAACAGTTTTATTGCAACTTGATTTTTAAAGCAGCTTCAATTAATTCAGTTGCGCTAAACATTTGTGCAATTTCATATTCTGCATTTTTTTCACTATCTGATCCGTGTACAGAATTTTCTCCAATTGAAAGACCATGCTCTTTTCTGATTGTGCCTTCGCTTGCGTCGCTAGGGTTTGTTGCTCCCATTAGATCACGATATTTCTTGATTGCATCTTCTGCGTATAAAACTTGTACTGATACTGGGCATTCTATCATTGATTCCCATAGCTGTTTATAGAACGGACGATCCTTGTGTACTGCATAAAACGCTTGGGCTTGCTCTGCTGTTAGATGAATTGTTTTTTGAACTAAGCTTTTCAAGCCAGCATCTTCGATCATTTTCAAAATGGCTGCTTGCAAATTACGTTTCATTGCGTCTGGTTTGATTATAGATAGCGTGTATTGCATTGTTTCCTCAATTTCTTTCTTAATGATATTCTTATTTGCTTGATTTGTAAAGAAAATGGTGTTTTTTGCCTGGTGCCGTTGAAGAGAATCGAACTCTCGGCCTCTTCCTTACCAAGGAAGTGCTCTACCACTGAGCCACAACGGCGATGCCTATATCATAAAATAAAAATTTCTTGCATGCTAGTATCTTGTTTTGAATAGCTAACAAGAGTTTTGATACATTCTACTAAAGTTGGCCAGACCTATTTTGTTTGAGAGCCCAATGAGAGCCCAAATGTAACATAAGATTATCAGGTTTTCAAGATCTATTAATGTTTTTAGCTTTTAAATACGTTGTATTTTAGCTATTTTTGCTTTTCTTTAACAATATATGAAAGTTGATATTTAAACATTAAGCAAGAAAACATATTTTTAATAAACAAGATTAAGCTGCATAATCAAGCAATCGCCTGTGCGAGATTTTCAACATTTTGCGCTTTTGGCAATGTTCTTTTAGCCATGTTATATGGGCTAATAGTAAGATATATGAAAGTTTAGGAATATTGATATTGATTCATATCCATATTGATAGTTTAGCAAAATATACAAAATGGCTATACAGAAGATTATTATGTGCTATAATGTTTTGATAGCTGTGAATCATGTGCAATTTCAAATCGAAAGAAAATTACGATAGTTTAAAAAAATTTTTTGCACCAGAGTGTTGTAAATTAAGACAAATATTGGTTTCAAACCAATTATCACATGAGCATATGAAAGTTGTATTTAAGGAGCTTGAAAAAGAATTTTCAAAAGATTTCTTTATGTGTCTAGAGGTTGCTAGAGCTCAGTTTATGCCTAACACGATATTGGTTGTGTTGCATGAATTGTATATTAGCTTAAAGGCGATTTATGAGCCGCTTGATTGCTTCGTGATTTTTGCCAAACAAATAGATTCTAGAGGTGAGCTTGAGGTGAAATTGAATGAGAAGTTTCATAAACAATACGGCAAGTTAAATTTTGTATACGAACAAGATGATTCTATTATTGGTGGATTGATAATTAAATTGGATGGCAAATATTACGATGGTAGTTTTAAAAATATCCTGTTCAATATACAATCAAGCGTACAAGAGGAAATAATAAAATGAGCCATTTTAAAGATTATCAATCATTTATAGATAGTTTGAATGCTAAGATTAGAGATTTTAACCTCAGGTTGGATCCAAAAGATTTTGGTGTTGTCATTACTGCAGGTGATGGCATTGCAAGCGTGGCTGGTTTAGACGGCGTAAGCTTGGGCGAAATTGTTAAGTTCCTTGATGATGGATTTGGTATGGTCATGGGTATTGAGCAAAATTTTGTTAACATCATGTTGTTTAATAAAACTGATCAGGTTGTAGAGGGCGTTGAGGTGTTTGCTACTAATGAACATGTTTCTGTGCCTGTGGGAGAAGGCTTGATTGGAAGAGTTATTAATCCGCTTGGCCAAGCTCTTGATGAAGATGGTCCTTTGCAGTTTTCGCAAAAACGTTTGATTGAAGCTGATGCTCCTGGGATTATGTCGCGTTCTTCTGTGTGTGATCCATTGCAAACTGGTATTAAAATTATCGATGCTCTAGTTCCAATTGGTTTAGGACAAAAGCAGCTTATTCTAGGTGATAGACAATCTGGAAAAAGCTCAATTGCAATTGATACTATTTTGATGCAGAAAAATGTACGAGATAAAGGCGAGAAGTTTGCTTATTGCATTTATGTAGCAATTGGTAAAAAGCGCGCAGACGTGGCTAAAATGTACGATTTGTTCAAAAAACATGGAGCTATGGAATATACAATTATTGTAACTGCAGACGCATCGGATCCTTCTTCTATGCAGTATATTGCTCCTATGGCTGGCGCTGCGATTGCAGAATATTTTCGCGATCAGGGAATGAACGCGCTTGTGGTGTTTGATGATTTATCAAGACATGCTGATGCGTACCGTGAGATTTCCTTATTGATGCGTCGTACACCTGCGCGTGGAGCATATCCAGGTGATATTTTCTATTTGCATTCACGTTTGTTAGAGCGAGCTGTGAAAATGAAAGATGAGCTTGGTGGTGGGTCTGTGACAATGCTTCCAATTATTGAAACCCAAGCTGGCGATGTTTCTGATTACATTCCAACTAACGTGATTTCGATTACTGATGGACAGATTTATCTTGATAAGCAATTGTTTTTTGATGGACAAAAGCCTGCTATTAATATTGGTCTTTCTGTAAGCCGTATTGGTTCAGCAGCGCAGTATAAGGCGATGCGAAAGATTGCTGGTAGATTGAAGGGTGAATTGGCTCAGTTTAGAGAATATGAATCTTTTGCACGTGCTGTTTCTGATCTTGATGCTGAAACACAAAAAATGTTGATGCGCGGACGTTTGTTGACTAACTTGTTTAAACAAAATGTAAATAAGCCAGTGAGTTTTGAGAAGATGGTGATTGGTTTGTTTGCCGGTATTCGTGGGTTGTTGGATAAAATTGTGCTTAAAGGATCTGTTGAAGAATTTGAAAATGAGCTTATTGAATATATGAAAGTTGCAGAGCCTATTTTGGTTGAAACAATTAGTCGAGAGCACTCGTTTGATGAAAGACTTGAAGAACAAATGGTGGAGGCAATTAAGAATTTCTTGAGGCAATATACCATGGTTGAGGCAGCATAGAATGAGTTTAATAGCTTTAAAAAGCAGAAAAAAGACAATTGATATGATATACAGAGCAAGTTGTGCTATGAAAGCGGCTGCTGTTGTACGCGTGCGCAAGGTTGAAAAATGCTTGGCTGATTTTGCGAATTCTTCTCAAATGATTGATGCTACTGAAAATCGAATTTTAGAGTATGTGATTTTGGGTCATATTATGAATAAAAATGCTGTTTGCAAAGTTAACATTATAATAGCTTGTGATAAAGGTATGTGTGGTGATTTTATGAATAAGATTAGCGCATATTTTAAGTATCATAAGAATAACGGAGATTATTGGTTAGTGTTCGGGTCTAAGCTTGAGAGTGCTTGTGCTAATAATGAGCGTACTTTATTTTTTGGCAATACTTTTCTTGATCAGATGGAATTGTTTAAAGCAGTTTCTCGTGTTTCTGATTTTTTGAAAAATCATTCATTTTGTGAGATGAATCTGCATTATTTTAGCAAGGATAAAGTTGTGGTTAAGCAAATTGTTTCTAAACAAAGAGTTTTAGATGCTGTGCGTGAAAATTTGGATGAGGAAACTAAAGCTATGGCTGATCAAATTCCAAGTGAGTATGCTCAGATTTTGCTTGCACGATATTTGTACTCTGCCATGTTGTCTAGCATGCTTGAGGAAAACATACAACGTTTGGTTGCGATGACTCAGGCAAAAACGAATGCAGAGGATATGGGAAAATTGATTGCAAGGTTATATAATAAGGCTCGACAGGAAAAAATCACACTCGAGTTAAATGAAATAACGGCAGGTATAGTCTGAAAGGTTGTAGTGGATATAGAGGAGCGCAAGGAAATGTCGTATAAAGCAAAACAGGATAAAAAAATAAATTTTGGAAGAATTGTTAGCATAAATGGTGTGGTTGTGGATGTTGAGTTTTCAGAACGCTTGCCAAGCTTGAAGCATGCTCTTAAGGTCGAGAAAAATGGCTTGATACTTGAGGTGGCAAAACATGTTGGACATTCTGTTGTGCGTACGATTGCGCTTTCTGGTACGTCCGATTTGGTAAAATGTGATCGTGTGCAAGATTTAGAAGATGTGATTACAGTTCCAGTAGGCAAGGAAATGCTTGGACGAGTTATAAATGTTATTGGCGAGCCAATTGATCAGCGTGGTCCAATTAAGGCAAAGCATAGTTCTCCGATTCATAGGGCATCGCCTAGTTTAATGGATCAATCTGTGAAGAATGAAATTCTTGTAACTGGAATTAAGGTGATCGATTTGCTAGCTCCTTATGTACGTGGCGGTAAGATTGGTTTGTTTGGTGGTGCTGGTGTTGGTAAAACTGTTTTGATTACGGAACTTATTAACAACGTCGCTCAAGCATATGGTGGATATTCTGTTTTTACTGGTGTGGGAGAACGTACGCGTGAAGGTAGCGATTTGTATAAAGAAATGATTGAAGCTGGTGTGATTAACGTTGATGGTGAATCTAAGGTTGCACTTGTTTATGGTCAGATGAATGAGCCACCTGGAGCGCGTGCGCGCGTTGCCCTAACTGGCGTTACATTGGCTGAATATTTCCGTGATCAGGAAGGTCAGGATGTTGTGCTATTTATTGATAACATCTTCCGTTTTACACAAGCGGGAGCCGAAATTTCTACGTTGTTAGGACGTCTTCCTTCAGCCGTAGGTTATCAACCAACACTAAACAGCGAAATTGGACAGCTAGAAGAGCGTATTACAAGTACAAAACGTGGCGCAATTACAAGCGTACAGGCTATTTTTATTCCAGCTGATGATGTGACTGACCCAGCACCTGCCTCTTTGTTTGCTCATTTGGATGCTACAACTGTGTTAAGCCGTGACCTTGCTCAGATTGGTATTTTCCCATCTATTGATCCGCTTGATTCTTATTCGAATGCTCTGCAACCTGAGTTTATTGGTCAAGAGCATTATTCTGTGGCAATGAAGGTTCAGGAAACTTTGCAAAAATATCGCGCACTTAAAGATACGATTGCAATTTTGGGCTTGAATGATTTGCCAGTCGAGGACCAAAAAGTTGTGTTTAGAGCTCGTAAAATTGAGCGCTTCTTCTCGCAGCCAATGTTTACAGCTCAAGTTTTTACTGGTTTGCCAGGTTGTTTTGTGCCAGTTGAGGAAACAATTGCTGGATTTAAGGCTATTGTTGAAGGCGAGTGTGATGATATGCCAGAATCTGCATTTTATATGGTAGGCTCGCTTGAGCAGGCTAAGCAGAAGATGAAAAGGAGTTCATAGTAAATGTCCTTCAATTTTTGTAATAATTCTATTCCATTCTGTGTATTAATGAGTTTCGTGCAAGAAATGTTTACAAAAATATTTGCAAAAATAAAAGCTTGGTTTTTTAATATTGCAAGACAATTTCATTTAATATTTTCCGACGAGTATTTTATTTATATTAAAGAGAAATTTTTTTTGGTTTGTAGAGAGCTTTTTACTCTACATTTTATTAGGTTTTTTGAACGAGAGGTGCTTTGTGCAATTATTTGAATGTACTATTTGCACGTTTTCTCATCAGGTGCTTGATAGAAGGGTTCAGAGTGTGAAATTTGTCACTTTGCATGATGGGGAAGTTGTTGTTATGCATGGTCATGAGAGTACAACTTTTTTCTTGTGTCCTGGAAAAATCACAGTACAAATGCGTGAACCTCATGCAAAAGATAATAAGCATGCTTACGATATTTATTCAAAAAGTGCAGAGGGTGTGCGTACGTTTTGTAATGGCTACGGTTATGTCAAAATTGAAGATGGAAAATTGTATATTTTTGCGTTTCCTATTTTTATGGAAAGTGAATTGAGCAAAGAGGTTGAAGAGCAAATGAAAAACTTTGGTGGGTATGGTACAAATTGTTGGATAGCATGGAAGGATAGTAAATAAAATCTGCTATCTTTAGTAAAGATAGTAAGCAAAATCCGGATCTTTTAGCAATAAACTTGATAGTATTGTGAAATTGATTTCAAAATTTTTGACATTTATTGCGCTTTGAGTGTTGCGAAGCTATATATTGCATTTATAAGCAGATTTGTGAGTGAATCGCTTTCTTCTGATATTAGTTTTGTAAGCATAGCGTTGCGATTGCTCATTCTGATATGATTAAAAATGAATAAATATCTAGTAATAGCATGGAGTTTAATATGAAATCAATTGCGCTATGCGGTACGCCCGAGTTTGTATGTAAGTTTTTTGATGCTGTATATTGTGAATACAAAATAGATTTTGTTATTACGCAATCGGCCAAAAAAAAGGATAGAGGTCATTGTGTAGCTCAGTCTGCTGTTGCTATCTGGGCGCAAAAAAATGGGATTGATTGTTTTGAAATTGATAAGATTAATGGTGGTTCTTATGATCGTGCTGATTTAGAATCTCGTCTTGCCAAAGTTGATTGTGTCTTGTTGTTTGCTTTTGGAAAAATTATTCCGTTAGCATGGTTGCATTTGCCGCGTATGGGTTGGGTTAATATTCATCCTTCTAGGTTGCCTTTGTTGCGTGGGCCTAGTCCTATTCAATATGCGATTTTACAAAAGATGCGTGAATCGGCAATTACGTTGATGCTAATGGATGCTGGTATGGATACTGGTGATATTATTGCTCAATTGCCTTTTGCTATTAGCAAGCATCATACATCAACTAGCTTGATGCGTGAAATTTGTCAGTTTGGTCCTTCTTGGGTGGCGGCAAAAATGAGAGACTATTTAGATGGGAAGATAGCTCCATCTTCTCAAAGTACTCTAAGAATAGATCACAAAAATTCAGGTAATTTTGTTGATAATTCGTCTAATTTACTATCTGATGGCGCGACATATTCCAAATTAATTATGAAAGAAGATTTGTTTGCTGCTAATGAGGATACAATTGAAATAATATGTTCAAAAATCAAGGCTTTTGGATACGTTTATTTTCCTTCTTTAGAGCTTAAATGTTTTGCATGTTGTAAGGCGGATGAACATAGTTTATTTAAGATTACTGTAGCTGATGGCGAGATTGCGCCAATTTTTGTGCAAAAATCTGGGAAAAAAATAATGCATATAAGAAATTTTATGAATGGTCTTAAGAATGGGTAGGAAGCAATGTTGCGTTTCGTATCTGATACATGTACAAAGGTGTTTTGTTAATGTGCAAATGAGTAAGGGAAATTAGTTTGGCCAAATTTTGATTGAGCTTTGATAAGCAGCAAGGCTTCTATTTCCAATCAATATTCTTGAATATGACTTTGCTATTATATTAAATTTGTATATTTTATATGTTTCGTATATTTGTTTACTTTTTTTGGGTATTTTCGTTTTAGTATAGAAAACAGAAAGCAAATTGGATATTGTTAGTACTTAAACGATCGGTTTTTAAGAAGGTTAGTGAAGTTGTTAAAAATTTTGTATGTTTCATTTTATTTGTACCGAATAAAGTAAGCATGCTTAATATTGGCTATTTTAGCTTTATCTTACCTATTTTGAACTTATCAAGTGCTTTTTTAGTTATGTTGAAGATAGTTTTTTAAGAAATACCATACCTAAGAACATAAATTGCTTGTTTTTTACAACTCATTTCTAAAGTGTGCTATTGCCATTTATAGACAGCGTGTTTGAATAAACAGGAGGCAAATTGGATGCGTTTGATTGTAAGATCAGTTCTCGACAAAGCTTAGAATTGGTTAAAGATGTTTCATATAAGCAAGAAAAGCCCTTTTTTTGGGGGTTGAAACAGAAAGAAAATTGCATTAATTGGCTTAATGTAGATGACAAAAATTTTTTGTATGTAAGTTAAATTCAGTTTTCTAAAAATCTATTTTTTGAAAGTTTAAGTGCGCTTTTATGCCTCTGCATTTTTGTTCTAAAATTGGCTTGAATGATGATCTTGATTTTATTTTTAAGTACCACGTATATAAGCTTTCCAGCTCAGGGTCGCTCCATGCAATTTCGCCTAAGTAATCCATGCAAGCGATTGCTGTGCTTAGAGTTATATCACAAATTGAGAAATGTTTTGGACCAAGCCATTGATTGTTACGTAAATATTCAGAAATTTCTTTGAGCTTCGTTTTTAATTCAGATCGCTTTTTGCTCAATGTTGATAGACATGAATGTTCGCGAAATACAATCGGCTTGATTGACCGTTCGTACCTAATTGGCATGATGATTTCGGGAATTAATTTGCAATCAATTATGCTGCTCCAGATGCCATAAAATTTCTTTTCTTCTTCTGTTAGCGCGATTTTGCTCATGTTTGTAAAAATATAGCTGAAATCTGAATGGTGATTTTCTAATATTGGAAATTCATTTTTGCTGTTGAGCGCTAGGTTTTGCAATTTATAATCTATCTTTAATTCTTCTAAAAGAAATATCAGTTTCCAACTTCTAGGACATAAACTTAACGCTTGTAATAACACTTTGCGTATTTTATCTGATATACTTGGAAAAGCCAATGGCTTGTCTTTATGGCAAGCGCATTGTACAAATCGTCTATGTGAAATACAATGCGTTGAATTTATTATAATCGCAATTTATTGCAATCAGTTGTTACCATGGATTAAATGATATGTTTTGATTTTTTTTATGATTTGCTTTAACTCAAATTCTCATCTGGTATTGATGTGAAATTTCTCATATACTGCCTTTATGCTGACAAATTTAACGATAGAGGAAATTAGAAAAGGAATTGCAAGCAAAGAGTTTTCTTATAGTCAATTGATTGATGCTTATCATTCTCGCTTTGAAAAATTGCGTTGCTTGAATGCTCATATAGAAGAATATTGGGAATCTGCGAAAGAACATGCGCGTAAGTTGGATAATAACGATGGTTCTTGCAAGCAGGGTCCGTTAACTGGCATTCCTGTTGCAATAAAAGATTTGTTTTTGGTCAAAGATACTAGAACTACGGCAGGTTCAAAAATTTTGGAAGATTTTATAGCTCCATATGATGCGTTTGTGATTGAGAAATTAAAAAATGCTGGATATATTATTCCCTTTAAAACGAACTTGGATGAGTTTGCTATGGGTTCTTCTAATCAGACTAGTGTATTCGGTCCGGTTGTGAACCCTTGGATTTTGTCTGATTGTGTCGCGCGTGTGCCAGGTGGGTCTTCGGGCGGTTCTGCTGCCGCTGTTGCTGCAAATATGTGCGTTGGCGCGCTTGGTACTGATACTGGTGGATCTGTTCGTCAACCAGCTTCTTTTTGTGGAATTGTTGGATTTAAGCCAACTTATGGCAGATGTTCTCGTCGTGGTGTGATTGCTTTTGCATCTTCTCTTGATCATCCGGGTGTATTTGCGCGCAATGTCCAGGATGCATGTATTATTCTTGAATCAATGGCTGGATATGATGCTATGGAAGCTACATCTTTGAAAGAAGAAGTTCCTGCTTTATCTAGCGTTTCTGGAAATGTAAAAGAAAAGCGTATTGGTGTTGCATTTCAGGCGTTTGACCACTTGGATGAAGAGTATCGTGCTTGTTTAAATTCCTTACTTGAATCTTTGAAGAAAGAAGGGGCGATTATTGAGCCAATTACTTTGCCTTCGTTTGAGCTTGCAATTAAGTTGTATTATATTATTGCTCCGGCAGAGGCTGCTTCTAACTTGGCTCGTTATGATGGTATTCGCTATGGTCCACGTGGTGCAGGCGATACGTTCGAAGAAATATTGTATAACACACGCGCTTTGTTTGGTACTGAAGTTAAGCGAAGAATTTTAATTGGTAATTATGTTTTACTTGCTGGGGAATATGAGAAATTCTTCGGCAAGGCAGTCAAGTTGCGCGCTCAAATTGTAAGGCAGATGGATGGTTTGTTTGAGAATCACGATGCTATTTTGCTTCCGACTACAGCTAGCACCGCTTTTGAGATTGGAGCTCAACGTACTGCAATTGAAATGTATTTAGAGGATTTATATACGGTTTTGGCCAATATTTATGGCGGACCTGCTATGCAGATTCCTTTTACTTTGACTAGGGTTGAGGCTGGGCAAAGAGTTGAGAATCCTGATTTAAGTGTGCTTAATGCGCAGACTCATCTGCCTGTTGGTATCCAGATTATTGGCAGAAGATCTGATGAAATTAATGTAGTCGTTGTTGCTAAAAAGATTGAGGAAATTGTCGATTGGAATGGAAAGATAAAAAATATCCAGTTGGTTGGAGGTGTAGAATGACATATAAAAAAGTATTAGGTCTAGAGGTTCACGCTCAGATAAACACTAAAACCAAGTTGTTTTCACGCGCGCTCAATCAAGAGGCGAAGCAGCCGAATATCAATGTAACATGGCTTGATGCTGGAATGCCTGGCAGCTTGCCTGTGCCAAATCAGGAAGCGGTAAACATGGCTTTAAAAACTGCACTTGCATTAGGTATGCATATAAACAAGGAATCGATTTTTGATCGCAAGCAATATTTTTATCCTGATTTGCCGTTGGGTTATCAGATATCGCAGTTTTATAAACCAATTGGGTTGAATGGAGTGTTGCATTGTTCATTTGGTCCTATTAGGATCAACCGTTTGCATATTGAGGCAGATGCTGGAAAAACTATCAATGAAGATGGATCGATTTTCATTGATTTGAATCGCGTTGGTGTTCCTTTAATGGAAATTGTAACTGAGCCTGATTTTAAAAGTGCTCAAGAAGTGGTTGAGTATATAAAGGAATTGCGAGCTCTGTTGTTGTGTTTAGGTACATGTAAATGCGATATGGAAGCTGGAAACTTGCGCGTAGATGTGAATTTGTCTTTGCACAAAGAGGGAGAGCCTTATGGTACGCGCGTAGAAATGAAGAACATTAATTCATATCGTTTTATTGCCAAGGCGATTGATTACGAAGCGGATGTGCAAGAGCATAAGTTGAACGCAGGTGAGCTAGTTGTTCAGGAAACGAAATTGTTTGATTCGAAATCTGGTGTGACGAAGTCTATGAGAGATAAGGAAGATGCTTCTGATTATCGATACTTTCCAGACCCAGATTTGCTGCCAATTGTATTGGAAGAGGAGTTTATTGAGCAAGTGCGTAATAATCTTCCAGAGCTTCCGCAGGTCACTCGTGTGAAGTATCAGGATATGGGTGTGGCTCTTGAGCAAGCGACTGTTCTTACAGAGCATCCAATTCGAGTTAAGTTTTTTAATAAATTGCTTGGTGAAATTGATGTAAAGTTTGCTGGTACTGCTTCAAACTGGATTGTTTCTGAATTGAATGGACGTCTTGCAAAAATGAAGATAGATTTAGAGGATTTTGCATCACAAGTTATGGAAACTAAGTTTATTTCTTCTTTTTCTAATGTGATTGTGCAGTGCCAAGAGGGCAAAATTTCGCGCTCGAATGCGAAAGATTTGCTTGATGATCTTATGTGTAATTATGAATGCGATTTGGATAGCTTGATTAAGGAGCGCGGGTATATGGAACGTCTTGGTGAAGACGATATCAAAAACATAATCGCAGCGATTTTGAAAAATTCGCCAGATGAAGTGGCAAAATATAAAGCTGGAAAAACCGCTTTGTTGATGTTTTTTGTCGGTAACGTGATGAAGGAAACGAAGGGTAGGTGCGATCCTGAATTTGTTAAGATTGAGTGCTTGCGCATGATCGAGCAGGTATAGGTTTGATCAATTTCATGAAATAGCGTTTCGTTCTTTTGTGTTTATGTAAATAATTTTGTTATGGAAAGTGATGAAGGAAACGAAGGGTAGGTGCAATTCCTGAATTTGTTAAGACTGAGTGAGCGTTTTTCTTTGCATGCTAACGCTCGCGTGACGTATCAACAAGTTTTTGTGAATGCTAACGCTCGCGTGACGTATAAACAAGCTTCTGTGTATGCTAAAGTTTGTTGGAAGGACCACAAGTCTTTGTGAATGCGTTCATGCTATATCAACAATTTTTTTGTGAATGCTAACCGTTCATGCCAAGGATCAACAAGTTTCTGTGCATGCCAACGCTTATGCGGCATGGGGGAGCTTAGCCATGCCCGTAATGCGAGCGGATATATTCTGGTTGTTGCAATATTTAATATAATGTAAAATAGAGTCTAGGAAAATAGGTATAGCACATGGGTTGGTTTTTAAATTTAGTTAAGCCGAAGATTCAATCAAATACGGAATCAAATAGTCCTGCAAATTTATGGCATGCTTGCCCTAGCTGCTCTGAGATGATTTTTGCTAAAGAGTGGGAGCTTGCTTTATGCGTGTGTCCAAAATGTAATTTCCACGAACGTATTTCTGCCATTGCGCGTATCAATATGCTTTCTGATGTTAAGCCAAAAATGATTAGTTTGCCTGTGTTTAAAGATGATCCGCTTGGTTTTAAGGATACACAAAATTATAAAGATCGTTTAAAAGATGCCCGTAAAAAGACTCAGATACATGATGCAGCGATAGCGGCAGAGATTAGTCTAGATGGTAACAAAGCAATTTTGTTTGTAATGGATTTCAATTTTATAGGTGGTTCAATGGGTCAGTATGTGGGCTCTGCATTTTTGCAATCGGCAAATTTAGCGATTGCAAAAAATATTCCATTAATTGCAGTGACAGCTTCTGGCGGAGCGCGTATGCAAGAGGGTATTATTTCACTTATGCAAATGCCTAAAACGGTTTTGGCCTGCCAGTTTTTGCGTGAAAATGATGTTCCATATATTGTTGTTTTATCAGATCCTACAACTGGTGGAGTTATCGCTTCGTTTGCTTCGCTTGGTGATATTACACTTAGTGAACCTAATGCATTGATTGGATTTACTGGTCCAAGAGTTATTGAAGAAACTATGCAAATTAAGCTTGAAGAAGGGTTTCAAAGATCAGAGTTTCAGTTATCGCATGGTTTTGTTGATGCTATTGTGCATAGGTCTGAAATGAAAAAAGAGCTGACTAAAATTTTAGATATTTTTGCACGTGCACGTGAAAATAAAAAAGAAAGAAGGAAAAATGAGCGAAATTAAAGTGATATTTGTGTATCAAGATGGATCTAAGCATGAATTTCTGGCTAATGAGGGGGAGACTGTGTTGCAGGTGGCGCGTCGTTATGATGTTCCGCTTGAGGGAGCTTGCGAGGGGTCGCTTGCATGTTCAACATGTCACGTAGTAGTAGAGCCATGTTGCTATTCTCGTAAGCTTGCACAAAAATCGATTGAGGAAGAAGATATGCTTGATCTTGCACGTGGGTTAACGTCTACTTCGCGTTTGGGATGTCAGGTTAAGCTTGATAAAAGCATGGATGGTATTGTGTTTCATATTCCTGCTGATTCTAGGAATTTTTGTCCTAATAAATAGAAACGAGAGGTTCTTATGAAAATTGCGGTTTTGGGTGCACGTGGATTGATTGGAAAAAATTTACTACGTATTTTAGAAGAGGAAGAAGTTAAGTGTGAGCTAGATTGCTTTGGTAGCCTTGATGGAGTTGAGGTCAGTTTGGGTAATAAAATTTTACCAGTGCGTAAGCTTGAAAGTTTTGAGCCAGAGCAATATGATCTCATTTTTAGTGCTGTTGATGCCAATTTGATTAATCCGTTTAAATCTCGCATTAAAAAAAGTGGTGCAATTTGGGTGGATAAATCATCTGCAACTCGCATGGATAGCGATGTTCCTTTGGTTGTACCAGAGGTTAATGGTGATAAATTGAATTCTGTAAAAGTTGTAGCTAGCCCTAATTGTGTTGCGATTCCTGTTGCAATTTTTTTGCATGCAATTAGAGAATTTGGACCAACGTTTGTTAATGTTGTAACGTATCAATCAGTTTCTGGCGCAGGAAGCAAAGCTATGAGTGCATTTTTTAAGGAAATTAAATTTTCGAATATGCAAGCTTTGAAACATGGTATGTATTATGACGATCCTATGGCTTTTAACGTAATTCCTGCAATCGGTGAGTTTGAGGAGCACGGTAATTGCGATGAAGAAATAAAAATTGTTCAAGAGTTGCATAAAATATTAGATACAGATGAGCTTAGCATGCAAATTATTGCGTCAGTTGCGCGTGTTCCCGTTACAGTTGGACATATGGCTACTATTACATTTCGTCTAAATGAAAATTGTAATATGCAAAGAATGATGAAGGCAATTGGTGATGTTGGTATTGTATATTTGCCTGGCATGGCTACTCCATTAATTGCGGCTCAAGAAGACTCGGTTTTTGCATGCAGATTGCGTAAACATGAGAACAATATGTGGTCTATTACGCTTGTATGCGATAACTTGCGCAAGGGTGGAGCGCTTAATGCATGGCAGATTGCGAAAAAGATTTTGAGTGATAAGATATAATCTTCTTAGTTTTATATAATTTTATGGTCTTTTAAGTCGTGTTTTGGTTATTGCTTGTAGCACATTTGTTTCATATTTATTTTTGCTTTATTATTTCGTGTGAGATAATGGATTGTAAAAATTGATGTGTTATATGATATGGCGCATGAGTGTTTCACAAAGATGGCTCACCTTTGCTAAGCTGATGTTGTTTTCTAGAGCTAGAGTATATTTTTATCGCGCTTTGTATTTTTGTTTTTATCATAAATATCGGTGATAGAAAAATTTTTCAAGTATGTATAGCATTTAAATGCTCGACAAAACTAGCCACTGATTTTCTTTTATGAATTAGGAATTTCAGATAGTTGCAACTTCTACTTATTAGAGCTACGATCATTGCATGAAAAACGAAAATATTCAAGGTATTTGGCTTTCTTTAATTACGCCATTTGATTTTGCAAAGAAATTTGATAAATCAGCTGCAGAGCAATATGTAAAGTTGATGGAAAAGTATGATTTTGCTGGCTATTTAATAGGTGGTAGCGTAGGCGAAGGGATGCTTATGACTAATGATGAATTATCTGAATATATAGCGCTTGTACGCAAGTTGAGCAATAAGCCCATCATGGTTTGTATAGCTTCTTTTAACTATGAACTTGCACGTGATCGAATGTTTCTTGATTATGATTATTTATGTGTAACGCCATGTATTTATTTTAAACCTCATACAGCCGCGATAGTTGAATATTTTAAGATGATTGCTTCAACAGTTCATAAGCCTGTTATTTTGTATAATAATCCTAGTAGAGTTGGCTGTGCAATTACTGAGCAAATTTATGATGCGCTGGTGGATGTTCCAAATATTATTGGCATGAAAGAATGCGATGATATGCAGTTTGAACGATTGTCTAATAAGTATACCCAGTGGCAATGGTTGACTGGTAACGATGATTATTTATCTAATCCATTTTTTATGAATAATGGGAAAGCAATGGGAGTGATCTCAACTCTTGGTAGCATTGCTCCAGAATGTTTGCTTACATTGTGGAATAGTTTGGATGATCATGATGCTCGCTTAGAAAATGCTGCTCAATGGACAAATTTGTGCAAGCTAGCGTATAGTATACCAAATCCGCAGGCCGTCAAGCTTGTACTTGCTAAATGGGGGGTAATCCAGCCATATTTCCGTGCTCAGTTTAATCCGCTGCCTACTTTTGAGCACGCTGGTTCTTTTAGCTGCGTTTGAATAAGCAGAAACTCAATTTGTCCTTTGTTAGCTGTTTCTTTTAATATTGGATGGTTTATCTAGGTTTAGTCTTATAAAGCAGAAAATATTTCATTTTGCCGCGCTTTATTTGCTTTTGTTAATTGCGCAAGCACTCGCGATATATTATATGTGGCAAGATTACCAACTTGGGTGAGCATATTATTTCATGCAATAATTATAATGGAATATCACTTGCAGATAGCTAGTTTCTAAAACTGCAATAATAGCTGCAGATACTTTTTCAAAAATTCAATAGCAATTGTATTCTTTATGTTCCATGTATTGCACATAATGTGAGCCACTTAATGTTTGCAAGGGCTAGTCTTATATTTAGTAACTTGAACTCAAGCACAATACGGATAGTCTGCTGATTGTCTACTGATAGGCAATAAGTTGGATATTTACTGCGTTAAATCTTGTGTATCGCGCTTTTCTGATCTTTTTGTAGTTTTCGATACAGTGTTGTGCGGTTAATTTGCGCCGTTTTTGCAGCTTCTTGTATGCTTCCTTTTTTATTTGCAATCTGTTTCTTGATGTATATTTTTTCAAATAAATTTGTTGCGTCTTTTAAACTCATATTTAAAAAAATCTCGTCAATTAAAATATCTGCATGCTCTGTTGTTTCAATTTGATTGCTTATGTAAAACATTTGCTCTATATATGTTTTTAGCTGCTTGAAATTGCCAGGCCATTGTTTGTTTATAATTTTTGGCATATCTAATTTGCGTATTTTTTTGTTTAATGTTTTTGCAATGTTTTTTTGCATTATTTTCGTAATATCATTTATATCTTCCGCTCTTTCTTCAAGTGTTGGAAACATAATGCGAAAAATAGAAATACGATCATGCAATAGTTTGATTATGTTTTTCTCATCTTCATTATCAATTATATTGATCCATTGATTTGCACTGTTGCCGATTGTGGCATGGATAATGTGCGCAAGACGTGTTTGCATAGCATGGCTTAACTGCTCTGGATGATTGATGATAAACATTTTATTAGTCGGCTGATCAATCAGATACTCAATCATGTTGAATATTTTTGTTATGTTGCTGTTTTCGCAATCTATTACATAAATTGTTCTACCCCATAATTTTGCAAAGTAATTTGCTATGAATTTTTTGGCACATCCAATTGGACCAATAAATGAAATTGCGCGCGCGTTCTTGAGTTCTTTAATTGATTTAATTAAGCTTTGCATGCGTTTTGATTTTGCAATTAGTGCTGTATTTGTTATATCTTGTTTTTTGCGGTTGAATTTTAATGCGTTATGCGTTGCTTCAATTAGCTGTATGTGGTTTAGATAATTTTCTTTTCCTGTTATTTTTGCTAAACATGTGTGTGCACCAAGTTGTAGCGATTCAATTGCTTGCTCAAAATTTTCGCGTTTGCAATATGTTATGAATGGAATGTTTTGAATTTTTTTAATTATCTCAGGTGTTTTGTCAAAATCAATGATTAATAAATCGGGAGCATATAAAGATAATTTTTCTTCTAATTGATCTAAATTTTGTAAAATTTCTGTTGTGTAATTTGGCTCGTTATCTAGTTCCAGTTTTATGTTTTTTGCATATTCACTATTGAAAATTAGTATTTTTGCTGTGCTTGATATATGCTGCATTGTACGATTTCATTGTATCATTTTTATTATCGATACTAAATAGTGAGTGCTGTTTTATATCTGTTGATTTTTTCCTAATAATATGAGAAAATACAAAAGATGTCCCCATCGTCTAGCGGTCAGGACGCCGCCCTTTCACGGCGGCAACACGGGTTCGATTCCCGTTGGGGATGCCAAAAATCATGACTTATCGATTTAATGCAAAAAAAACGAGATTTAATGTTTCTAATATTTGCTATGCATCTTTTTTAAAAAAAAATTCAGTTAATAACTCAAGTGTGAAAGATTTAGTAAAATACAAAAAATACCCAAAAAAGCATTTTGGCCAGCATTTTCTCAAAAACAAACGTGTGATATATAAGATTGTTCAAGCTTTGGAAAACACTTATAAGCCTGCTGCAAGTATTCTTGAAATTGGACCAGGTCAAGGTGCGCTTACAGACTATCTGCTTGAAAAATATTCAGTAACTGCAGTTGAAATTGATGCAGATTGTGTTGCGTTTTTGAATGAAAAAATTGCACAAGCAAAGATACTGATTGCTAGTGATGATGTTCAATTTTTAGATTATGAGGATAGGGTTTTTCAAACAAAATATTCTCGCTTAAATATCATTGCCCAAGATTTTTTGAAATATGATTTAAATGCTTGTGCTGATTTTCATAATACTTATGTTGTTGGTAACTTGCCTTATAATGTTGGTTCAAAAATACTTGAAAAATTAGTTTATGAGCCTGCTTCTTGCGCTGTTTTTATGCTGCAAAAAGAGGTGGCTGAGCGTGTTAGTGGAATTAGCTATTCTCGTCTTGGAATTTTTGTGCAAGCGCGTTATGACGTGCAGAAAATAATCGATGTTTCTAGTAATGATTTTGCTCCTAAACCTAAGGTGGAATCGCAGGTGATCAAACTTACGAAACATGATCGCTTAAATAATGTTGATTTAAAAAAATTAGATGAATATACTCGCATTATATTTGCTAATAGAAGAAAGAAATTGACTAGTTTACAAAAGAGTTATCCAGTTCTTGTGCAGAAACTTTTAGCACATGATATAGATTTAAATTTACGTGCTGAAGATTTGAAAAAAGAAGTTTATTATGTACTTGCAATGAATTAGTAGAATATTTTTTGTTTTATGTATAAAAAAAGATTATTTTTTATTTGATTTTTAAGAATAAATAAATATAGAATTAATTGATTTTTTATTGTTGTTTTAATTTCGTTAAAAATCTCTTTAAAGGCGGTAAATATGAAAGCTTGTTTGAGTTTTTTCTTATGTTTGAATAAAAAATTTCGAATAATAAAAAATATTGCTTTGTATATTGCATATAATGTTGCTTATATGGCTGTGAAAAAGCTTATTGGGGTTGCTATCATTTTTATATCATGATTAAATGCGGATAGGGATTTTTTAGGAGGTTTATGAACACGATTCCCAGTTTCCTTAGAGTTGTTTTTGCAGTAGAGCTGTTTGAAAGAATTAGCTACTATGGTGTTAGAACTCTTTTGGTTTTATTCCTAATATCACATTTTGGATTCCAAGATGCACGTGCTTATGCAGCATACTCAGTCACAGCTGCCCTTGTGTATTCAACGCCTGTGCTGGCTGGCGTGCTTGCTGATCGTGTATTTGGTTTTCAAAGGATGATAGTACTTGGCGGTATACTAATTGCTTTCGGGCAGATAACAATTTTATGTTCTATGTTTGATTCAGGTTATTTCTTTATGGGTCTTGGAATGCTTGTTGTGGGTACCGGTTTTTTCAAAGCAAATATAAATAGTTTACTAGGTACATTTTACTATGCAAATGATGCTAATCGCATGCGTGGATTTGTTTTCTTGCATGTTGGGGTGAATATTGGGTCAGCATTAGCTTCGATCTTGTGTGGATACATTGCTTATTACTACGGTTGGTATTATGGATTTAGCTTGGCTACTTTAGGCATATTGATTAGTTTGGTTATTTTCTTTAAAAATCGGTATGTTTTTGGGGAACATGGTGCGAGCCCTAATCCAAATTTGTTGAGACGTCGTTACGCAGGGTTATCTATATTCGATATAATGCTTATTGTTTGTCTGGCATTTGGTATCTTTTTTGGCCATGTAATTGAAGGCAATTTATTCACCACGCGGCTATTTCATTATTTTGGTCTGGCAGTGTTGTGTGTATTTTTTGGTGTCATTATCAAATCAAATGAAAGAAAGAGATTGATTGCACTTGGTTTATTGATGGTTTGTTTAATTGTGTTTTTTGCAATGGAAATGCAGTTAGGTTCGTTAATTACTTTATTTGCAGATAGAAATGTTTCATCTTATGTTTTTGGATATCCAATTCCTGCAACTGTTTCACAATCGATTAATCCAATTTCAATCATTATTATTGGCTTGTTTGTTTCTATTAGAAAAAGTCGTAGTAATAAACATCAAATTTCCAAATTCATTTTTGGCATGCTAACAACTAGCTTGTGTTTTGGATTGCTATATTATGGTTGTTTGAACGCGGATCAAGATTATCGAGTATCTTATTTTTATTTCTTAGCAGCGGTTATAACTACTGGATTTGGAGAGCTTATTGTATGGCCTTTTGTTCAGTCTCAGATTACAGCGCTTAGTCCTGTGCATTTGCGTGGATTTATGATGTCGCTTGTGATGTTGTTTATGGGCTTTGCAAACGTTGCTGGTATTTACATTGGTAGATTTATGGCTGTGCCTACGAAAGAAGGATTTTATGATGCATCAGTTTCGCTATCAATTTACGCAAACGGATTTAAGACTGTGGCATTATATAACACTTTGTTTGTTGTGGCTTTTTTGCCTATGTTTTATTTTATAAAACTAGTTATTGCAGCGTCATATAAATCGATTGAAAAAAGTGATCATGTTATTAGAAATATTCCTTTAAAAAATTTAAGTACGCAAGCTGAAACGTTCTGGGCTGATAATAAGAAAGAGAGTGAAAATATGTTTTTCAATAAGAAAAAAGCTCATGCAAAAAAACCTTCAAATTCATTAGAGCTTGAAAATAAGGGAGTTGTTAAAAGCGTTGCTTCTAAAAAGCCAGAAGAAAAAGAAGTTTCAGATAAGTCTAGTGAAAAAAAAGTTGTGGCTAAAAAAACAGAAGGTGTGAAAGCTGATGTGAAAAAGTCCAAGTCAAAGGAAGTTAGCGCAAAGAAGGATGCGTCTAAAAAAGCAGTTGTGAAAAGCGCTGGTGTGAAAAGGGCTGTTTCTAAGAGGAGCCTTGCTAAACCTTCTACAAAAAAGCAGCGCAGAAGAACATTATCGCAGAAGAACATTAGCGCAAAGAAGGGCAGTTTCTAAAAAAGTTGTTGATGAAAAAGCTGCCATTAAGAATGTAACTGCTAAGAATTTAGTCACTGAGAATGTATTTCATAAGAAGTATCTTGGAAAGAAAGTTGTTGATGAAAAATAATTTTTGTAGTCAAGCATACTGTATCTTCAAGTAGTGCTTGTATATTTATCTCATTCCAAAAACTACGTAGATTTTTGATAGTAATGATTGAATTTATTTGATACAAAGTATTCCTTTTGCTCTATAAGATATTTATAAAAAGAATTTTTGCGTTAGCTATCTTGTTTTAACTAATTTTTCTAGCATTGCAGATAGTTTTCCTGCGCTAAAACATATTGTTTCGTTATCCATTTTATATTGATTGAAATCTTCTAAAAGATGCGCATCTACATTGTTTTCACGTAAGAATTTTACGAAATTTTCCCGTGTGATACCTTCAATTGGAATTTCTGATGCTGTGTGTATTGGAACAACAAAAACTTTATTACCTTTTAATGCTTCTGGCCATTGTTGCCATGTATATTGCAACCTTGAGTAACGATGTGGCTCTAGCACAACATTGGGTCTTGTTTTTTTGTGTTCCCATACTGCATTTAGTACTGCTGCTACTTCTTTTGGATGGTGTCCATAATCTAGATATAGGTTAAATCCATTTTCTGTTTTGATTTTGTACATGCGTTTTTTTGCACCAGGAAATTTTGCAATTTTTGTTGCTATTTCTTCGTGTGTCATGCCAAGATTTGCGTGCAATGCATATAGTGCTGTGAAATTCGATGCGTTGTGTTTTCCAAACAATGGCAGGAAAATTGGTAGCGTGAGCTTTGCAATATGATTTATGATATCAAAATATAGTCCATCAGGTTTGCATGTAATGTTGCTATATGAGAAATGACAATCATGTTTTCCGTTTTCTGCGTATATAATCATATTAGGATGATTTTCTAATGCAAGGAATTTTTTGCATTCAGCTTCTATGATAAGTTTGGTTGTTTCGATATCTCTTATGGCAAAATTTCTGTAATATTTGAGAGCATTTACCTCTGTTTCAAAGAAATCCATGTGTTCATAATCTGCGTTTAAAAGAATTTTATAAGAACCTTTCCATTTGATGAATGAGCCATCTGATTCATCAGTTTCGATTGCTGTAAATTCATCTAATTCGTTGTTGCCAGAGAATTTGTATCCATTAACCATTCCACCAATTGCGTAAGATTTCATGCCTAAAATATACGCGAGCATACATGTTGTTGTTGTTTTCCCGTGTGCTCCTGCAATTAGTATTTTTTGTGGATTAAACTGGATATAGTCGGTTAAAAAATCTGTACGATTAATGCATGGAATGTTACGTTCACGTGCAGTAATCATTAAAGGATGGCTTTCTTTGATGGCAGAAGAATATACTATATAATCTGTATCTTCAGGAATTGTGTTTTGATATGTAATTCCAGATTCTATTAGTGCTTGGATTGGTAGAGAATCATCGTTTCCTGATACCTCGTATCCAGATTGCTGTGCAATTTTTGCAAGAGCTTGCATGCCAATGCCGCTCATGCCAAGTAGAAAAATACGCATATGTGTTGAGTCTATCATGTTTTTTTGAAATTGCGTATTGCGAAAGTGGATTTTTATATTAGAAAGTAGTATTTGCAAAATTGATATGCGAAATTTATTTTCATCATAAGTTCAATTTTCTTACGATAAAAGAACATGTATGTTTTATAAAAAATCTTTAAGGCTAGATTTTAAAACAGAAATTTGTTATAAATGAAAAACATACATCGCATTTTGCTTTTGGCCGGATTAGCTCAGTGGTAGAGCATCTGATTTGTAATCAGGGGGTCGTTGGTTCAAATCCGACATCCGGCACCATTTTGCCAGTAATTTTGTAAAAAAGTGAAAGTTTTTAGCAAATGTTTATTATGTAGTAGAATTCATATCGTTTTAATTTTAGTTTCCAGTTTTTTGATTTTTGCTGTTTGCAAAATTTAGTTCCAATTAAAAAGTTATTATGAAAAAAGTAGTAATAATGTTTTATTAATATATCGAAGGTGAAGAATTGTATGATTTGAGCTTATAAGGTGTATATTTAACGGTACGTTGCATTATTGCAATTTGTAAAAACAGAATGGGCATATTAAATTATTTCCTATATATATATTTTGAGTGGTTGTGATATAAGTTTTTGGAATTATTTTAGATGGCTTGATGCTTATTAATTATAGCAAGATTATTTTGGCTCTGTTTTTTATGTTGGGATTTCATCTTACAAAAACAGAAAGCTCATACTTCCTTCTATAGAATTTTCAGCAAGCATAATAAAAGAGCGACTTTCTGTTAAACATACTTTATCCTTTGATATTAGTTTGATGAAGGATTTTTAGTTTGTATGATTCTGAATTTGTTATATCATCGATGATTCCAGAAAATGGAATTGATATATTGAATGCTTATTTCTGATATTGGAACCTATTTTATTTAAATTAGTCGCGGTAATTTATTGCATGTTCACGTTGTAATGCTTGTTTGAGGTATTGGAAACTATTTTGTTTAAAGTCATGCTACAGTTTTTGAGCAATTTACTTTATGATTCAGTTCATTTGTTTGTTATTTTTTTTGGTCGGGGTGAGAGGATTCGAACCTCCGACATCTTGCTCCCAAAGCAAGCGCGCTACCAGGCTGCGCCACACCCCGTCTATGATCGAGTTTTAAACAAAACTTATTCGAGCGAAAATTCTCTTATTCAACACAACTCGATTTCTTATTTATAGCAAACTTTTATTAAAAAGTCTACTATCATAAGTACATTTTGCTTTACATATTTTCTCACTTTGTTAATTTAATTTATAATTGCGGTTGCTTGGCAAGTTTGAGATGTATTTTTTAATTGGTTTTCTTATCAAAAGTGGAGCTAAAACTAGAAATTACGTTGCAGTGTTGTTCAAGAAAGTTGTTTTCAATTACAACATAGTGTTTATTGAATTAGATTATCTGATTTGATCCATTTTTGCAGTTGCATTGTTGCGCGTGCTAGAGCAGTTTCATTTATTTCATGATCCATTTCATCGATGAGCGTGCCTGTAATTGGCAGATTTCTATCATTTCCAAATTGTAATGTTTGTTCAAACCATTCGGGTAAAATTACCTGGTCTGCTGTTCCATGGATAAAATATAAAGGCGTTTTATGTGCCGGTTTTTGCATTGGAATTAGACCTCCGCTAAAGCAGATGCATCCGCATATATTCAAATTTGAGTATGCGCCAAGATGTGCGGATAAGAATGCTCCTTGAGAAAATCCTGCAAAAATCAATTTTTTCTTGTAGTCCTTGAATTGATCTGTTATGTATTCTGCCGATTGGATAATATCTTTTAGCCAGTTTTCGCCTCCAAGATCGAACCATGAATATCCGCCATATGCTATAGCTGTTGGACCGTCGATGCTAATATAATTCCAATCTTTGAAATATTGTTTCCATTCGTCTGCTAAAAATCTTAGATTTTCCGCATCTGCGCCGTATCCGTGTAGCAACACGATTGTGCCAACTTCATTCTCTTGCATTTTTATATTAAAACTCATGATACTATTTTACTATTCAATCCAAATTGTAGGAAGATGAAATTGCTTTTTAAGTGTTACGCTTTGTCAGAATTTCAACAAGTAGTCAAAGTATCCTTTTTATTGTTTTTCATGTAAATAAAATCTTGAATGATGTTTATAGTTAATTTATTTTCTTCTAAACCAATTTTCAATTTCTAAGTGAGTGAAATATTTAAATACTGGGCGACCGTGGTTGCAGATTGGTACATTCTCTAGCGCTGTTTCCATCAGAGCATACATTTGCTCAATCGAAAGTTGAGTGTTGGCTTTTAATGCATTTTTACAAGCAATATCGGCAACCAATCTATCGATTAATGTTTCAATATTGCAGTTTTCTTCAAGCTCAGTTTCTATAAATTTCGCGCAATCTAATGCTGGTAAGCTTTGTGGAATATGAGTAAGTGCCAATTTATATGCTGAATTAGAAGCTTTTAATATTGTTGTGTTTGCATAGTCTGATTTAGTTAAAAGAGATTCATTTTGTGATTGTTTGGTTGATCTTGCTTGCGATGATGTGGCACAATCAGTTTCGAATTGAGTAGACTCGATTGTTTGTAGCCAGCTTATTCTTATACCTTTGTTTTCTAATTGTGTTTGATTTTTTATTAGATATTCTGCTTGCAATGGAGTTAGGTTAATTTCAATTGGTATTAGCAGTTGCTGAGAGTTTCCTGTTGATAGTTCTTTTTTCATCTTTTCATAAACATGTCTTTCATGAGCTGCGTGTTGATCAAAAATACCTATGCCATCTTCTGTTTCAAACATGATGAATGAGTTGCGTATTTGTCCGATAATGCGATGAACAGATGGTGTTTGGAAAGGCTTGTGTTTTTTCCAATTGTTTGTTGATTGTTCATTAGCTTTGATTGTTTGATATGTATATGTATTTGTTTCATTTACAAAATTTATTTTTTCATTGCGTGTATTTGTTTCTTTTTGGTCAAATTTTGTATGCACAAATTGTCGATTCGTAATTTCAGGCATTTCAAATTTTGGAGAATCAAAGCTTAGCTTGTATTCGTTTTCATGTTCTTCAGTTTTTGTGTTTACTTGAAAAGTTTGCTCTTTGTTTAATGCTTTTGCAAAAAATTGATGAGAGAAAACAAATGAAAGCATAGCAAATATATCAGCATGATTGATAATGCGTACCTCTTCTTTGGCAGGATGTACGTTGCAATCGACCATCATGGGATCAATTTCTATATTCATGATATATCCAGGGTTCTCGTTTTTCATGTAATATTCGCTAAATATGTTTCGCATATATTGCGCAATTGCTTTGTCTCGCACGCTGCGTCTATTGATAAAAAGTGCATTGAAGTTGCGTGCGGAAATATCTAATATATAACCTGAAATTTTTATATTATTGTATTCATGTGAAAATGGATACGCATTGCTTCCTAGCAATTTTTCTATACGATATACCTGAGTTTCACCTGCTTCTAGATGCCAGAGTTTTTTTTCATTATGGAAAATTTTCCATGTTATATTGCATTCGCTGATCATGAATTTTTCAAGTACCCATTTTATATGAAACCATTCTACTTGGCTTGATTTTAGAAATTTTAGTCTTGCTGATACATTTGCAAACATGTTTAGTATCTCAATTCGTGTACCTGATTCGATATTTGAGTGCGTTATATTATTTTTGTGTAATTTATACCCGTTACTTTCGATTGTCATATCAGAAATTTCATTAATTGATGCAAGAGCTTCTCCTCGAAAGCCTAATGATGATGTGCCAAACATGTGGTCTTTTTCGCTAGTTTTTGATGTTGTGTGTAGTTGCGTGCAAAGTTCCAGATCGTCTTTATCCATTCCACAGCCATTATCTATGATCACAATGCGTTCTAATCCTGTTTTGTTCACGTGGATAGAAATGTTGGTTGAGCCAGCGTCTATCGCATTTTCGATTATTTCTTTTATTGCGTTTGCTGGACGCGCTATTACTTCACCTGCTGCAATTTGCTTAATTACTTTTTCACTTAGCTTTTTAATCTTCATAATGAATTTGGCTTTTTGGGATTATGTTATATTTTGTCATGCGAAACGTCATATGCTTTATTATTTGCTTTTTTCCGTAATGGATGCTTTTTTGCTTGTTTTTATAAAGAAGCGCCTGATGAGTAGTAGTGCTCCTATTGTTATTGCTATGTCGGCTACGTTGAAAATCCATGGGAACTGCAGGTCGTAAAAGGAGATAGATATAAAGTCTAAGACTGCTCCAAAGAACCAGCGATCCCAAAGGTTGCTTAATCCTCCGCCAACTATTAATCCCCATGCTATGATATCAAACTTATTTTTTGATTTTGCCCAAGTTATAATTACCAAAATGATGCTTATGAAAATTGCGCAGTATACAAGTACGTTATAATATGATGTTCCAAACATTCCAAAGCTAACCCCCTTGTTCCAGACAATTTTGCTTTCTAGATAAGGTGATTTGATAAGAATGTTGTTATAATGCCAGTGCATAGCAATTCTTTTGCTCATTTGGTCGATTGCCATAACAAAAAAGGGAATCCATGTGTAATAGTTCATGCTATATATCATAATATTTTTTGTACTTTAGAAAAAGATTATGTGAGAAAAATATTTGTTGTGTTGTAGAGAATGGTTGATTTTGTTTTGCTAGAAAACAATAAAGCGCAAAGATAGCAATATGAGCAATCATAAATTATTTAATTACAGCATGGAATGGCTCTGTTTTTATGAGTTTCGATATTAAAGTTGTTGTTCTTTTAAAAGAAGTTGAACAAAAGAAGTTAAACAAAATTGCTGTGCTAGCAAGATTAGCAATTACAGAATGCGTTGCTTTGTTCTTAGTTTCTGAACATACAAACGATTCAAAATGAGCTTCTAAAATATTGCAGAAAAATTCATAAATTCGTTTTTCTGGATGCGATTGAATAAATGATTTATACCAAAGAAGGTAAAGTTCTAAATGTTTGATTGGTTTATTGCAAATCCTAGATAAAGCCTTGGTGATATAAGAAATTATTGCGTTATGAATAACATGCACTTGTAATATATTTAAAGTTTTGTTACATTAAGTGCATAAATTCCTCGATAGCTCAGTCGGCAGAGCAAATGACTGTTAATCATTGGGTCGCTGGTTCGAGTCCAGCTCGAGGAGCGGAAGAATCATGAGAATTTTTTTATTATCTGCTTTAATGTTTTCATTATTGTTATCAGGATGTGCGCCCGCACTTATTATATCTAGCGTAGCAGGAACAGGAATGTACCTTGGATATCAACATTCAAAAGTTGGTGGAATACAGTTTCGATTCAAGAATTTTTATTTAGAATCTACGATTCAATCTGTATGGGCAGAAGCCAAACTTGATGAGCCGTTTTTAGATATTGTAGGCGTATATGGAACGCCAGTGATTATAGGTGCGGCTACGAGTAAAGAAAATTTGGAAAAAGCGAAAGCTCTAGTTTTCATGAAATCAGATAACGTTCAGTGTTTAGCAGACGGAATGAAAATTGGTGAGTGGAATCGTGATTTAGCTCTAAAAGTACGTGTAAAACTGATGTTTAATTTCAACGTGTCTGCTCGTAATTATTATGTTGCAGCAATGAAGAATCAGGTTTGGGTTGTTGGCGTGACAAATAGTCAAGAAGAAAAGCGAGAAGTGATTCAAGCGGTTAGATCAATGGATGGTGTTGAAGTGTTTAGGCACTACATAGTTGTTGTAAACGAATCTTGCGCTGATGGATACGTGATTCGTGAATGATTTTGTTGATCCATCTTTTAGCGATTTTTCTATAGTTGGTATCGACGAAGTTGGCTATGGCTGCTGGGCTGGGCCCATTTATGTTTGCGCGCTTAAGCTTAATTGTGTCAGTCAGACAAAATTTGTGGATTCGAAAAGTATTAGTCACAAAAAGCGCTTGGAAATGTCAGAGATTATAAAAGATATTGCTACATGGAATATTGGAATTGGCTTGGTTGAGGAAATTAATCAATTTGGATTGGCTTATGCTTATAATAAAGCAATTTTGCGAGCGCTTGATCCATTCACTGATCAATCTTCAGCAGCAGACTCATTGGCTGACCGAGCAATTGATCCACTAGCAGATCAAGGTTCGATAGCGCAATTGGTAGATCCGCAAGTATGTTCTTTTCAAAGACAAGTTTCGTTAACTAATGATGAGCAACATGATTTAGATTTGTTAAATGTGCAAAATTGTACTTCGTTTATCAATCATAGGCTGATTATAGATGGAAGAAAACCTAAATGGATGGATGAGCTTGGTTTAAATTGTACGGCTATAATCAAGGGTGATCAAAAAGTACAAGCGATTTCTGCGGCGTCTATTGTTGCAAAAGTTGAACGAGATGCGTTTATGGATCGTCTAGATGTTGAATTTCCAGTTTATGGTTTTAATCGAAATAAGGGATATGGTACTACCTTGCATGTTGCTGCAATTAGAGAGCATGGTTTTTGTCAATATCATAGAACTAGTTATAATTTAGGAAAATATTTGCTCAAATAGTATGCTCTTTTCATTAATTAATATCTTTAGAAAATGATATTTTTAGAAAAATTATAGGTTTATAAAACATGTTTTGATTTATAGAGATAAACATGCAAGTAGATGAATCTGTGCATTATGAGAGCATAAGAATATGCCCATTGTAGTTGTGATTCAAGGAAATGTTTTATGAAGTATGATGGGGTAGCGAACAAGTAGGGTTCGTTCGCTGTTAATTATTAGAGCAGCAGAAGGTTAAAGTTGTGTAAATATTTCTGGTCCATTTTCAGTAATGCCTATTGTATGTTCGAATTGCGCTGAAAGTCTGTAGTCTTTTGTGATTACTGTCCAGCCATCTTTTAGCAATCTTGTTTCGTGAGTTCCTGCATTTATCATTGGCTCTACTGTGAAAAACATGCCAGGTTTGATTTCTTCACTTGTTCCTGCAAAGCCTGTGTGCTCTATTTGCGGAGGCGCGTGAAATGTTGTTCCAATACCATGTCCGCAATAATCTTCGACTATACTATATTGGTTGTTATATTTGTTCTTCATCAGTTGTTCTATCGAGTATCCGATATCTCCAAAATGATTGCCTGGCTGCGCTGCCATTATGCCAACTTCCATTGCATGTTTTGTTGCGTCGATTAATTTTTGCGCTTCATTTGAAATTTTTCCAACAGCAAATGTTGCACATGTGTCTCCATGATATCCATCGACTATTAGTGTAACATCTATGCTTATAATATCACCTTCGTTTAGCACTTGATTTGTTCCAAATGCATGACAGATTACGTGGTTTACGCAAGTGCAGATATATCCTGGAAAAGGAGTTTTTCCTCCTCCTGTATAGCCAAAACATGCAGATTTTGTGTTATGTTTTTCTATGAATTCTTGTGCAAATTTGTCTAGGTCTAGAGTGGTAATGCCAGGTTTAGTTTGTTTACCAAGTTCATAAAGCAATGTTGCAGCCAGTTTTCCGGCTTTTCTCATCTTTTCAAACTCTTCTTTTTCGTGAATTTTTATCATGTTTTGACTTTACATAAATGAAAAGATTGTTACAAGTTAAAATGGTCTTTTAATTTATAAAGATTTTTGTGATAATACAGGCTATGAATTTAAATTCTTCTTTTATTGTTGCATTATTCGTGATTGGCAACATTGTAGGATCTGGCTTTTTTATGCTGCCTGCAAAATTGGCGCCACTTGGTATAAATCTCGTTTATAGCTGGGCGATTGCTGGTGGCATGGCTACTGTGTTTGCAATTATGTTTGGTAGTCTTTGTATGCTTTTTCCTAAATCGAGCGTTTTAAGCGATTATTTTAATAATCCTATTTTCAAGAAGCTGGTTGCGATTGTTTATTGGATTAGCTGTATTTTTGGAAATACTAGTTTGTTGGTTGTTATTGTAGCTAGCTTAAATTTTTCCAATCCAGTTTTGGTTGGTGCTATTATTATGTCGCTGCTTACTATTGCCAATGGAGCGGTTAGATATAGTGTGGTTGCGCGTATTGAAGTTTTGCTTACTGTGATTAAGTTTTTTATTCTAGCTGGATTGCCTATATCTTTATTTATAATTAATCGAGATGTTTTCAGCTTGCCAGTTGCTCAAGGTACTCAATCAGATGTCTTTACTATTGGAATTTCTTGTATGTGGGCTTTTCTTGGTATTGAAACTGCATCAATTTTTGGCTCTGGTGTTGCTGCGCGTAGAGGTCTTTTGATAGGTGTTATTTCGTGTACTTTGTTGTATGTGATTTCATCTTTATTAGTTGTTGGAAGTGCGCCTGCTGATGAATTAGCTAACAGTAGTATGCCATTTGCATTGTTGATTAGACAGTTCTTTGGAGTTGGAGCAGAGAAATATCTAGGATTTCTAATAGCATTCACTTCATTTGGAGCATTGTACGGCTGGGTAGCTGCGACAAGCAAGATGGGCTTGGCTTATGCAGAAACAAATATATTTCCAAAAGCGTTTTTAAAGAAGGCGAATAGCGACACCTCATTTTTGGGTCTCTTAGTTTCATCTCTTGCTTCTTTTGCAATTTTCGTATGTTTGAGTGGAATGAATATCAACAAGCAGTTTAATTTCACAGCAGATTTGTGTGTGTATATAACTCTTGCTATTTATGCATTTTGTGGATACGTTTTGTTGCGTAATTCCAAAAAAATCTTTCATTATTTTATAGGCTTGTTTAGCATTTTAAGCGTAGTTGTAAGTTTTGTTTTCAATCTTGAAATGGCTTTTTTTGCCTTAGCTACGATGATCTTGGTAGGCTTGTTCATATTTTATACACATAAACTTATCGCTGCAAAATAGATAAGATCATATCGAAGGAAGTTTGATTTGATTAGGTAAGTATGTTTTTTTCTTAAAATTCTGCATATGCTAAACTTTTGTATTTTTATTTTGTTTTAACGAATATTTGTTCATGATAGTAAAGATTGATTGCAGATTCACATAGAGTTTTTGAAATAGTTTAGTGTAGATATCCAAGCTTTCATTTTTATTATTTGTGTGTACGATGCAGTGGGTGCTATAGATGCATTATTTCTTTTTGTTTTTTATCAACGTGCCCATCAATTGTTGCATTAAATTTATCGATAATTTTTTGGATATCTTTTTCGAATTTTACTTCTTCTTCTTTTGAAGGCTTTTTGTGTTCTTTTATAAAATCGTGACGAATTGCGCGCAATGCATTCTTTGTGTTGGTGGCAAATGTGTTGATTGATTTTGCTATCTCTTTTCTTCGCTCTTGTGTTAATTCAGGGAAGTGTAGATGTACTTCTCCATCGATTGTCATTGGGTTTATTCCAAGGTTAGATGCGCGAATAGCTTTTTCAATGCATGGTATGTTTTCTGGCATCCAAGGTTTAATTGCCAATGTTCTGTTGTTTACAACTCTTACAATGCCTATTTCCATAGCTGAGTGCTTATTTCCTTGATCATCAATTATTACTAGTGGTTTTAATATTGCTGGAGCTACTCTACTAGCATGTATTGTACTTAAATCTTCTATCAATATATTCACGCTTTTTTGAAATTTTTCTTCAAGCTCTTTTAGTTCCACTATTCCTCCTTTTTTTTAAGTTTATTCCTAAAATATCTATACTGTTATGATACTGCAAGATTTGTTAATCGTAAACAATGATCGAGATAATTGGTTTTGTTGAATATAATTGACCAGTTTTTTTAACATGATTTATAAGTAGTGCATGCATGAATTTCGATTAGTAAAGTATTTTTGATTAATTGTGCCTGATTTTTCTTATAGTCGCAAATTTTATAAAAAAATGTTATAATTTTTCCATGTTGTATGTTGGAATAGATCTTGGAACATATTTGTGTCGATTTATTTTAGCAAAAGATAATTCTAAATCGTGTAAAATTAATAGTATTGAAGATAGATTTAGTGTAGTAATCTATGATACTTGCGTCGTCAATTTTGGAACAATGGAGCCGGGTAAAAACATTGCCAAAACAACTATTTATCGTATTGAGCGTGTTTTCGAGAAATTCAAAAATTCGCTTGCTAAACATGCAAATCAACCTTTCCAGATTAGTTGTGTGGCGACTGCTGCTTTGCGATTTTCACCTCAGTCGCAAGAAGTTATTGAAAGAATTCAAAATCGATTTGGAATAAAGATTGAAGTGATTAGTTCTGGACGTGAGATTTATTTATCAGCCCTAGGATGTCAAGATCAAATAAAAGATCATGCATTAGTGGTCGATATTGGGTCTGGCAGCACAGAAATTGCATATGTTACGAAAAAAGATGATGTTATTGTTGTGCAAGATTATATTTCGCTAGATCTTGGATTGATCAATAACGGAGTAGAAAAACAAAGAAGAAATGATGCGTTGCATAAGCTTGAGAAATTTGCTGAAAAATATCATGGGTTGCCTATTATTTGCTCGAAATGTAATACATTGAAAATTGCATATAATTATTTCCATAAAAAACGTGATAGCTGGGTAGATGGTCAAAGGTTTAATGTGTCAGATTTATACAAAGCTCTGCAATCATTTAACAGAATGAATGTGCAGGAATTGCGTAAAATGCCTAGTGTTGGATTGAAGAAAACTCGCTTGATTAAGTCTGGGTTGCCTTGGGTGTATCTCATGATTAAGTCTATGAGGATAGATAGTTTGGTACTTTCTGAATATGGATTGAAAGAAGGAATTATTCTTGATATGTTATCCAACGATAATTCTTCGAATATTTTAGATACGCAAAAACATTTTGAGAAAGCTAATTCAAATTCTTTGCAGTCTAAAAAAAAACTGATAAATATAGGAAAAAATCATGTATTGAAACGAAATTTCAACATCGTTAAAAAAGAAAATGAGGAAGATGTTTCTGGTGCTGTTGAGTTAAAACATATCAATCGTCATGAAAAAAGAACACAAAAAGATAGACGTTATATGAGACATAAAAAAAACAATTCAAAAGGTGCTAATACTAAGAATGCCAAATAGTGCTCAAAAAACGGAAATGAAATGAAAAGACGTGATCCTCATCAATGGATGAAAACTAGATTAAACGATCCATTTTTTGTGAAAGCGAAACAAGAAGGATATCGCGCGCGCTCTGCTTATAAATTGATCGAAATTCATCAAAAATACAATATAATACGTGGCAATGTGCTTGATTTAGGAGCAGCTCCAGGTGCCTGGTTGCAAGTTATCAAAAGATTTGGAGCAAATGTTGAAGGCATAGATTTGCTTGCAATTCAACCAATTCATGGCGTGCGTACATTGAAGGCAGATATATTTTCACAAGAGACTAAAGATTTTATTGGCAATACAGTATACGATACGATACTTTCTGATATTGCTCCAAATTGTACAAGTCAGCGTGAGTTGAATCATCTGTTGTTAATGAATATTGCCAATGAGGTGTTAGCGCTTGCTCTGACTCATTTAAAACCAGGTGGAAATATATGTATCAAGATTTTTGATGGAGCTGCATTTATAGAATTTTTGGCTAATTTTAAAAAGCATTTTCAGAAAGTGTATCGTTTTAAGCCAAAGGCTAGCTGCTTAGATAATAGTGAATTTTATTTAATTGGATGCGCTTTTAAGCAAAGTGATTTATCATGATTAATGTTTTATATAACGGAACTGAATTTTTGTTATAGCGCTGATATTGTTCATTCTTGTTTGTGTTGAAAGCATAATATTTTTATTATCTAGCTTGAATAATTTACTAATTAGAGTTTCTGAAATTATTAGGTTAGTTGGTACTTGATAGGTTTGCAATATCTTGAAAATGTGTTGAATAAGTATGCATTACCTTATATGAGAGCAAAGTATCTATGATCGAGTTTTTCATGGTTTTGATTAAATTGCGCTGTATAAATTTGACTGCATTGGTTGAAGCATAATTTGGAGTATCAATATATTGTTTTTTTGCAACTAAAATATAAAAGGCTTTCAATAGTTGCAAGCGGCTGTTAAGCTGTTTATATGTGTTGAAGGTAGATATTTTGTTTGCACGAAAACTTTCAATAAAACTGGTTGATATAATTCAAATGAAGCAGAATTGGCTATATTATAAAGATATGAAAGAACTTTTAAATGGAAAATATAGATCAGTTGTTTTGCTTTTGATGCACTTAGTAAAGTTCAGAGTTTTTTGTTTATATATATTTGTAAAGTATTTTAGTTTGCTGTTGTATTTATTTAGAAATTAAAGTTATACAAATTCTTAAAAAAGTTGATTTTTTTGATAGATAAAGAACATAATTTAGATGAGATATTGCGTTTTTAGTTTACTCGATTAATCAAACAAATCACTTCTTTTTGTTTTAATTCGCATCAAAAAAAAAGAGAGTTGCATTTTAATCTATTTTAACTTTTTTAGATTTTCTAATCACCGATTTTTTATTTCCTAATTGATATACTGAAGATGCGAATTGTGAAATATATGTACTGATTGTAGTAGGAGTTTTTGCTTTTGATATAGGAATTTCTGAAGATATAGGCTTAGGGGGTAAGAAAATTGTGTGGTTTGTAGTTTGTGCTCCATTTTGTAAGAAGGCGCTAAATGATTCTCTGTTTTTTGCTTGCTCTTCAAATGGCTGAGGGCACCATGTATTGATTGATAAAAACAATAATAAATATAACATTGTTGAATTATTTCAAATTTTTTCGATTAATGTAAGTCATACAAGATCTATTTATGATTTATTGATTCATCAATGCTTTTCCATATTGTCTTGATTTCCATTTTTGCAGCAAGATGTGAGATTGCCATTTTGTTCGATTCTATGTCTAATACTGTTAACCCATGTGAGAATAGCTCTCTGAAAATGTTGCGTTCTTTTAGACCCTTCATTACTGTGAAGTTTAGTCTTTTTGCAAGATCATTTAGTTTTTCTTCCACAAGCTTTTTATGCTTAGAATTAACGTTGCTTGATCGGTTGCGTACGACTAGCCATAATGATTCTTTCATATTCTTTTTGTTTTCGAAAATTACCTGGTAGTATTGGCCAGGCTGTGTCCAGCGCTCTTGTTCGATTTTCATCACTGTATCGATATCCATGAAACTATCGTTGATTGGTGTGATTATTATATCTGCTTTTTTGTGAATATTCAAAATATTCTCATCGTATCTGCCTGGTGTATCAATTATATTGATAACGTCATTTTTCATTTCTGGCATGTTGGATATATCTTTTATTGGATAATGCTCTTCCCATGTTTTCACAGTTTTGTTCTTCTTGCGGTTTTCATAATAACGACTGAAGGAAAATTGTGGATAATCGCAATCGTATGTCATGATTTTTTTTCCAGATAGAAATGCGTGTGTTGCAAGATGGAATGCGATTGTGGATTTGCCTGTGCCACCTTTAATTCCTCCTACTACTATGATCATAAAGCCTCCAATAAATTGTGTTTGTAATTCATATTATGCGTAAGTTGGTTTAGTTGAGCAATATAAAATCTTGTAATATAGAAATAACATGAAAAAAATTATTTATATTTTGTCTATTATACTTTTTGAATTTGTCTGCTGAAAATTTATATGGATAACAAATATTTTGATCAGCAGAAAGATTATCTCTCATTAGGTATGTTGATGTATGCTGAGATCTTTAACAACGATGGTTTACTAAACACAGTAAAAATTGGAGTTGGATATTATTTTGGTAAAAATCAAAGGTATATGTTTGCTCATAAGATTCAGACATAATGTTGGATCGTGATCAAAAAGGTTTGATTAATTATATGATGCATGTTCTAAAAGCGTTTTCTTGAAATTTGCACCACAAAATAGATTACTTTCAAATTATATTCCTTTAGACAATAGTGGGAGAATTACTATGAGGGAATGTAATGTTTTGCAAAATGTAATATTGGCTGATGAAGAATATTTAAAATTATTGCTATAGCTTAACATAAAATTATAAAATATGAAATTTTTTTGTTGCATGGTATATCTCATGCATATTAATTCTAACTTGATTTATTTTAATCGAAAGTGCTCTTAAGTTCGCAAATTGCTGCTTACGATTTATCTACCTATATGTTTTTTGGTAATAGCGCAAGCCTTAACTCTTTAAGTAATTGATCGTGTATAACACAAGGAGCGTGCATTAGTAAGTTTTCGCCGTTTTGGTTGAGTGGAAATGGCACTATATCACGTACGTTTGTACGGTCGCTTAGTAACATGATTATGCGATCTATTCCTGGTGCGCTGCCTGCATGTGGAGGGATTCCGTATTTAAATGATTTATACAATGGGAAGCGCTCTTCCAAGTTTGAGCAATCATCTCCTACGATTTCGAATACTCTTTTTACGATGTCTAGATTGTAGTTGCGTACTGCCCCGCTTGAAAGCTCGTATCCATTACATGCAATATCGTATTGGTATGATAGAATTTCTTCAACTGGAGCATCCAAATTTTGTGGCATAGAAAATGGGTTGTGCATGAAATCCCATTTATTTTCTCCAGACTTGCTTTCGTTCCATTCAAACATTGGGAAATCTGTGATGAAGCAGAATGCAAATGTTTTTTCTTCAATTAAGTTGAGTTTGTTTCCTAATTGCGTACGTAGAGCTCCTGCTAATTTGTATGCCATATCTTTTTTATCCGCGATTAAGAAAATTGCGTTATTTCCTGTATTGCCGACTATCATTTGTTTCGTTTCGTCGCTCAACATTTTGGCTAGCAGACCAGTCCATCCTCCTTCTTTTAAAACGCAATATGCTAATCCTTTTGCTCCAAGCTGCGATACGTGCGCTGTTAGCTGATCGAAGAATGTACTTGATTTTTCTTCAATTGGTGCGCTTATTGCAAGCAATTTTCCTCCATCTGCTACCAGCTGTTTGAATATATTCGGAGTCGGCTCGTTTGTTATATCCGTAATCAACAATGGATTGCGCAAATCTGGTTTATCGCTGCCGTATTTTGCAATTGCTTCTAGATATGGAATGCGTGGAAATTTCTCTTGGATTTTGTATTCTGGTTTGATTGTTTTGAATAGCCTGTACATCACATGTTCAAGTACTTTAAATACATCTTCTTGGGTAGCAAATGCCATTTCAAAATCAAGCTGATAAAATTCGCCAACTAATCTATCTGCACGAGAATCCTCATCACGAAAACATGGAGCAATTTGGAAATAACGCTCAATGCCAGAAGCCATCAAAAGCTGCTTGAATTGCTGCGGAGCTTGTGGTAATGCATAAAATTTACCTGGATGCAATCGGCTTGGTACAACATAGTCACGCGCGCCTTCTGGAGAGCTTGATGCTAGAATCGGTGTCTGAATTTCCATGAACCCTAGTTCGTTCATGTATTGACGTAACAACTTTATAACATTAGTACGTATAGCCAATATTTCCTGCATTTCTTTGCGACGCAGGTAAAGGAAGCGATAGCGCAAAGCTAATTCCTCGTTTAAATCAGGTTGATTGATAGCAAATGGCAGTTCTTGTGCCGCTGATAGTACCTGCATGCTTGTAATAAGCAATTCGACTTCGCCTGATGAAATATTTTTGTTAATTGTTTCATTGCTGCGTTTTATGATTTTGCCTTCGATTACTACCACGCTTTCATGCGAAACTTTGTCGGCTACCTTAAAAGCTTGGCTATCATCTGATTTTGAGATAACGCATTGTACGATGCCCGATGCATCCACTAGGTCTATAAATAGCACTGTGCCATGGTCGCGCTTTTTGCGTACGAAACCAGATAGTTTAACAGATTGATCGATTAAGGAGGTATTAATTTGTCCGCAAGTGTGTGTTCTATATATGTTGCTCATGAATACTATGATACTTCTGGCTGGTCGTTTTACAAGACTTGCGTTTGTGATATCGTATATTTTGATGATTAGTTTTTTGCGTTTAATTTGTTATGCGATTGTTTTGCATGTATCATTTGCTTGCGCAGAGCTTTTGTATGGCATGGAGCATGATAAATTTTTTGGAAAAAAACAAGATGATTGGCTTTCTTTGCACTTGCTTAAATCTTTAGATAATGGATTTACTTGTGACTTAATAGATCCTACATTGTTAGCTCAAGTTCAGCCTTTTTCTGAACCGTTATTTGAATTAAGCGAGGGTGATTGTTTGTTCTTATCTGTTTCTGATGCTAATGAATTGAGTAGTTTAATGGATACAATTTGGCGTCATAAATTTATTATCACTAGGCATTTGCGTTGCGATATCAAAAATATAGATTCAAGCAATGTTTTCATTGTTTTTGATGAGAGAGATGTTTCTGCATGTTATAAGGCGCTGAGTGTGAATATATTTGGGAGTTGCAAAGTTGTTTTGTGTCCTGTGCGTATGAAAGCTTATGTATTATTTGGCAATAAAAAAGAATTTTGTAGTGTCTTTTTTGAACGAATTTATAGTAATGAGGCTATTAGTATTTTGCCTGATAACTATTTTGGAGCTGCTAATAGGTGGATTGTTAAAAGAGGGATAACGCTTTGTGATTATTTGTTAGCTTGGATAGCAAATAATGGTTACAACATTTTCGAATATGATTTTGGAAAGTTTGGCATGGATACTTACAGTATCTATTTTAATAATATTAATGCTAATCCGTTTGATGTTCACAAGAATTTCAATTTGTTGCACGAAGTTTTAAATACTGGAGCGACACTGGTTTATAATGTGCAAGAATTGATTTATTTGTCTAAGCTTAGACCATTGCGTTTGTTGAATTTTTGCATATTTTTAGAAGGTAATTTAGTTCCAGATATAAGTCAATTGCCAGGTGTGACGTCATTTGAAGCAGATTGTTTAAAGAAGATGATGGAAAATGTCATTGCGCCATTTCCAGGTGAAATGTTATTGCTTATGATTTCAAAAAGTCAGCAATCTATGCTACGAGCATTAGATGCTGCACGTATGATTTATCAATGTTTTCTTGTTGTTTATTTGATGACTTTAGATGATGTAGCCGATGATTACAAAGAACATGAAGCATTTGAGCAAGATTGTGATTCATTTATGTTTTGTTATTAGAAGATGACTTGTTTATATTTTTAAGATTTTTAATTCCAGCTTGTTTACTTTATTTTTTAAGCCAATCGTTAGCTGTATATGTGCTATTTGGCTTGCCATGCAGCCATTTTGCTGCGCTTATTAGTCCCGTTCCAAATGCGGCTCTAGAAGATGCTTCATGTTCAATTTTGATAGTTTCGTGTTCTCCAATTGCTATTATTTGATGTAAGCCAAATACTTCGCCTACGCGATGACTGCTGCACTTTACATTGCTTCCTTCAAGTGCTTTTATTAATCTTCGTGCCGTGCCTGATGGAGCGTCTTTTTTATGCTTGTGATGAATATCTGTTATGATAAACTCATATTTGCCTAGTTTGGATAGTTTTTCTACCATCATGTGTACGCAATTCCATCCAATAGATCCATTTGGAAGCACTAAAATAGGTACATTCGGCAGTTTTTCATATTCTTGTGTGGTTGCAATTACAAGTGGCTTGTTGATTTTGTCTGCACGCGCATCAAAACCATTTGTGCTGCAGTCTATTAGAATGTCGGAATCTTCCTGTAATTGAGTTATGTTTTGTGTTGCATTTATATCTGTACGCTGTGAATAAATTCCACTAAGCTGTGCATCGTAGCTTGTGTTTAATGCGTCTATTACACAGCTTGCTAGCTTGCCAGATCCTATTATTCCAATTTTTAGTTTCATGCCTTTTGTTCCTTGAGTTAAGATTAGCATAATTGCAGCCGCTTTTGATATGTTCACAAATTATCTTAGACCAAAAAAGATGTGTAGAAGAAAAAAGATGCGTAGAAGAATTAATTTGGTTGTTTTTTTAAAAGAGAATGTTTTCGTCGTTTAACGTCACATACTTATATTATTGGGCATCTTGATATACCTCCAATGCTTGTTGCACGCTTTGTACAATTTTTGATTTACGCTTGTGGCTTTAAAAAGTATGTTTTGTATAAATTACTAAACACAAATGAAGTCAAAGTGTTGTGCAAACAAGATCCACAAGTGTTATTAAAACCAAGCTTAAGTTACACTAGGATCTTATTCTGTTACACCTAGACACAATATAAAAAACGTAATAGGATTACTAGAGATGATATTTGCGCCGTACATATTATATCTGGCGTGAAAAATCGAATATAAGGAAAACGGAAGGAGAATGTTTTGTCTAGAGTAACGGTTCCTAAGTATAAAATTGATCGCAGACTTGGAATTAACCTATGGGGACGTCCAAAGAGCCCGGTTAATACAAGGCCAACAAAGCCTGGTCAGCATGGTAAAAGCACAAAAAGAAAAAGAACTTCAAACTTTGGTGTTCAGTTATCTGAGAAGCAAAAGTTGCAGTTTTATTATGGCATGAAGGAAAAGCAGTTTAGAATTTTCTTTACTAAAGCAAGTCGTTCTAAGGAAAACGTGGCTCAAGTGTTTATTGGTATGCTTGAATCTCGTCTTGATGCTTTTGTTTATAGAATGAAATGGGCTCCTACAATTTTTGCAGCCAAGCAAATGGTCAAGCATAAGCATATCGTGGTGAATGGGAACGTTACTTCTGTGTGCTCATATTTGTTAAAAGCTGGGGATGTTGTTTCTTTGCGTGATACAATTAAAGATCATGCTAAGATTAAGGAGTCCATGGATCTAGCAGAGCGTACATTGCCAACATATTATGAAGCTCTAGATGAAGGATGTGCTGCTAGGTTAATCAAGGTTCCCACTTTAGACGAAGTACCTTATCCAGTTAAGGTGAATCCACATTTGATCGTGGAATACTACTCACGTAAGATCTGATCTTTGTAATATTGTTGGTGCCGTATTATTGGCACGAAATATCATATTTTTTTAAAATTGTACGGACATGTTTTGGAATGAAAATATTCTTTTAAAAAGATTCATTTCGAAAATTGATTTTTATAGTTTATAGATTTAATGTGAAGATTTGTTTGAGATAAGCTTCTGCCTGTTTTCATGCGCATTTTTTATTTGTTGCGTTGTGAAATAATTTATAACGGTATGATTGAGTTGCTTGTCACTTCTTGTTTTTTGTTAAAATTTGTTCTAATAAACTCAGAAATGGCTGCATAGAGTGTTGTGTATTTATACTAGTGAATAATCTAGAGAAAATAAAAATGTAATTTATGTTTATTCAGATCATGCAGTTGATGCGATGGTGTTAGCTCATACAAAAACCATGTTTTCTAAGCTTACAAGGCATTATGTGAGAGATATAAAAGCTGATAAAATTATTTTAGGTGAATGGATTAGTGACTCTGTTTTACTGGTCATGCCAGGTGGTGCTGATCTGCCATATTGTCATAAGCTTGATGGTGTTGGAAATAATCAGATAAAAAAATATGTTGCTGGTGGTGGATCTTATCTTGGGATATGTGCTGGTGCTTACTACGCTTGTAGAAATGTTGAATTTGATATGGGTGGTCGGTTACAAGTTTATGGTGAGCGTCATTGGCGCTTGTTGATTGCGTGGCGTACGGTCCAGTTCACAAGTTTTATTATAATTTGCTTCGTTGAGCTTGTGCTGAAAAAATTATTTTAAACGATGGTCGGCAATTGGGCGTTTATTATAATGGTGGAGGATATTTTGTTAATTCAAACGCTCAAATTATTGCTCATTACAAAAATAAGCTACCTGCTATTATTAAAACAAAATATGGAAATGGATTAGTGATTTTGTCTGGAGTTCATTTTGAAATTGATCAACAAATGCTTGAGAGAGAAGAAGATTTTGATGGTTTTTTAAAGGTAATTGTTTCTGAGTTAAAGATTTTTGAAGAAGATAGATTGTTGTTTTGTAAAGATATTATTGCTCGACTAATTTGTTAATTTTTTCATAAGCTGCAGTGTTTTTAAAGTTTTTTGCATGAGGCTTTTTAAATTGCGTGATAATATTGCTTTGTTGATTGTTTGATATGATGTTGTATATAATGAGTCTTATGAAATTACGTTCGATTTTTAAATTTTTACAATTTTTTTGTTTGCTTTGTTTGATTCAATTTAGTTTTGCTGCGCCTGATATAATTTATGTTTATTCAGATTTGGGAGCAGCACCTATTGGATTGCAATCGCTCAAAGATGGTCTTGGTAAGTTAATAACTAAAAAGTACAAAATTAAAGAAATAAGAGCGGCAGATATTGTTGCAGGAAGATGGAAAAAAGATGCGATATTGTTGATTATGCCAGGTGGGGCATCAAGTTATTATTGTAAATATTTGAACGGAGAAGGTAACAAGCAGATTCAAGAATATGTCTCTAATGGTGGAGCATTTTTGGGTATTTGTGCAGGTGCATATTTTGCTACAAAGCATGTTGAGTTTGCCAAAGATGAAGCTTATAGCACTGTTTGCGAAAGAGAATTAGCCTTGTTTAAGGGCAAAATTGAAGGGCCATCTTTTTTGCCATTTAGTTATGGTTCTCATTTTGGCACTCGCGCTGTGCCTCAGGTTTTATCTGATGGCTTTACTTTTCGCGTTTACTATAAAGGTGGAGGGCATTTTCATGATGTTGAGCGGATAGAAGGAGCTCAAATTTTAGGAAATTAT
>DAHXLG010000049.1 GCA_027371775.1 bacterium | reverse complement strand
CTAGCTGAGAAAATAAAATGATATAAAAATTGAAGATAAAATAAAAAATGATACAAAAATTCTTGAGAAAATAAAATCAAATATAAGATGAGAAATAAAATAATACAAAAAGAAAAATATGTTAAAAAGAAGAATATGTAAAAAAAAAGAAGAATATATAAAAAATAATAATATGTAAAAAAGAATAATATGTAAAAAAAGATGATTATGTAAAAATAATATAAAAATAAAATATTATAAAAATAATATTAAAAAATAATATAAAAAAATGATGTAAAAAAAAATGATGTAAAAAATGATGTAAAAAAATGATATAAAGAAATGACGTAAAAAATAAAATAATATAAAAATAAAATAATGTAAAAAATAAAATGATAAAAAAATAAAATGATATAAAAATAAAATGATATAAAAATAAAATGATATAAAAATAAAATAATATAAAAATAAAATAATATAAAAATAAAATAATATAAAAATAAAATAATATAAAAATAAAATAATGTAAAAATCAAATGATATAAAAATGACACAAAGAAATAATATAAAAAATAAAAGAATGTAAAAATAAAAGGATGTAATAAAGGATGTAATAAAAAGATGTAATAAAATGATATAAAAATGATGGTAAAAAAATAATATAATGTAAATAATGTAAAAAATGATCTAAAAATAAAAAAATGTAAAAAATAAAAAATGTAAAAATAAAATAATATAAAAATAAAATAACGTAAAAAATAAAAAATGTAAAAATAAAATAATATAAAAAATGATATAAAAATAAAATAATGTAAAAATAAAAAGATATAAAATAAAATAATATAAAAAATAAAATAAAATAATATAAAAAATGTTATAAAAAAAATGATATAAAGAAATGATGTAAAGATAAATAATGTAAAAAAAAACAAAATGATATAAAGAGAAAATATTATAAAAAAAATAAAATGATATAAACTAAAATGATATAAAATAATATAAAAATAATATAAAGAAAAAACTATAAAAATAAAATAATATAAAAAAAATAAGATGATGTAAAAAATAAGATGATGTAAAAATAATGATATAAAAATAATGTAAAAGATAAAGGTAAGATAATAAAAACATAATATAAAAATAAAATTATGTAAAAAAAGAATATATAAAAAAAGAAGAATATGTAAAAAGAAGAATATATAAAAAGAAGAATATGTTAAAAAGAAGAATATGTAAAAAATGATATAAAAATAAAATAATGTAAAAATAAAAAGATATAAAATAAAATAATATAAAAAAT
>DAHXLG010000048.1 GCA_027371775.1 bacterium | reverse complement strand
AAATAATATAAAGAATATAAAATGATACAAAAATTAAATTAAATTATAAAAGATGAGAAAATAAAATAATATAAAAATAAGAAACTAAAATGATATAAAGATTCTAGTACACAAAGTGCACTGACCCTTGGGAGGAATATAAAATGTTACAAAGTAAGAAAATAAAATGATACAAAGGAACAAAATAAAATAATATAAAGTAAGAATATAAAATGATATAAAAATGAGAATAAAATTGAATGACACAAAAATGAAAAATAAAATGATATTAAAATAAAATAATGATAAAAAATAAGATAAGAAAATAAAATTAAGATTAAATGAAAAAATAAAATGATAAAAAAATGAGAAAATAAAATAATATAAAGATATGATCAGAAAATAAAATGATACAAAGATAAAATAATGATACAAAGATAAAATGAGAAAATAAAATCAAAGATTAAATGAAAAATAAAAATGATAGAAAGATAAAAAAATAATATAAAGATAAAATGAGAAAATAAAATCAAAGATAAAATGAAAAAATAAAATAATAGAAAATAAGATGAGAAAATAAAATTATATAAAAATAAATGAGAAAATAAAATTATAAAAAGATAAGATGAGAAAATAAAATAATATAAAGATTAAATGAAAAACTAAATTAAAAGATAAAATAAGAAAATCAAATGATATAAATATGAGAAAATAAAATTGAAGATAAAATAAAAAAAAATAATACAAAAATGAGAAAAAAATCAAAAATAAAATGAGAAAATAAAATAATATAAAAATAAGAAAAATAAAATCGAAAATAAAATTAAAAAAATGATATAAAGATGAGAAAAATAAAATTAAAGACAAGATGAGGAAATAAAATAATATAAAATAAGCAAAACAAAATGATATAAAGACAAGAAAATAAAATTACACAAAGATTAAAAAATAAAATAATACAAATATTCTAGTGCATAAAAGCCATGACCCTTATGGGAGAAAATGAAATAAGTTAAAAAATAAAATGACACAAAAATAAAAAAAAATGATACAAAGATAAGAAAATAAAATAATATAAAGATTAAAAATAAAATGATATAAAGATGAAAAAGTAAAAAACAATATAAAGATAAAAAAATAAAATAATAAAAAAATAAGAAAATAAAATGACATAAAAATAAGAAAATAAAATGATATAAAGATGAGAATATAAAATGATATAAAGATGAGAAAATAAAATAATATAAAGATGAGAATATAAAATGATAAAAAGATAAGATAAAAAAGAAAAGAATAACAAAT
>DAHXLG010000047.1 GCA_027371775.1 bacterium | reverse complement strand
ATTAGATGAGAAAATAAAATGATACAAAGATGAAAAAATAAAATGATATAAAGATAAAAAATGAAATGATATTAAAAGAAAAAAAATAAATTGATATAAATATGAAAAAATAAAATGATACAAAATGAGAAAATAAAATTATATAAAGATGCTAGAGCACGAAGTGCACTGACCCTTATGGGAGAAATAAAATTATACACAAATAAAAATTCTAGTACCCGAAGTACTTTTTAGTGTATGCTTTAGTCAAAAATATGCATTATATTGATCTGCAATGTAATGCAAAGATGTATAATGAAATGATACAAAGAAAAATAAAAATGATATAAAAATAAGAAAATAAAATAATATAAAGATGAGAAAATAAAATTAAAAATAAAATGAGAAAATAAAACAATACAAAGAGAATATGAAAAAATAAAATGATACAAAGATTAATTGAGAAAATAAAATGATACAAAAATAATATAAAAATATAAAATGATACAATGATGAAAAAATAAAAATTATATAAAGATGAAAATATAAAATGATAATTAAAATTATATAAAGATAAGAAATAAAATAATACAAAGATAAACTGAGAAAATAAAATAATGTAAAGAAAATAAAATGATACAAAGATTCTAGTGCATGAAGTGTACTAAATAAAATATTAAAAAGATAAGAAAATAAAAGATACTAAAATTAAAATAAAATAATATAAAAATGAGAATATGAAATGATATAAAGATTCTAGTGCACGAAGTGCTTTTAGTGTATGCATTAGTTTGCAGTGCAAACTAATGCATACACTTTAAACCCTTATGGGAAAAAAATAAAATAATATAAAGATAAGATATGAAAATAAAATGATACAAAGATAAAAAAAATAAAACAATACTAAGATATTAAAATAAAATAATATAAAAATAAAATAAGATCATAAAAATAAGAATATAAGATAAAAAAAATAAAATGATATAAAGATGAAAGTTTAAATTGATATAAAGATGATAAAATAAAATGACATAAAGATAAAATAAGAAAATAAAATAATATAAAAGTGAAAAAAATAAAATGATATAAAGATAAGATGAGAAAATACAATGATACAAAGATAAAAAATAATACAAAATAAGAAAATGATACAAAGATGAAAAAATAAAATAATATAAAAATGAGAAAATAAAATAATATAAAAATAAGAAAATAAAATAATACAAAGATAAGAAAACGATATAAAAATGGAAAATAAAAAAATATAAAAATAAGATGAGAAAAATAAAATTATATAAACATGAGAAAATAAAATAATATAAAGATGAGAAAATAAAATCAGAGATAAAATAAGAAAATAAAATAATATAAAAATTAAATGAGAAAAATAAAAAGATACAAAGATGAAAAATTAAATCA
>DAHXLG010000046.1 GCA_027371775.1 bacterium | reverse complement strand
TGCGAAGCATTACATTGCAGAGCAATGTAATGGATATTTTTGGTCGTTTATGACCAAAAGCATACTCCTAGAAGAATCTTTGTATCCTTTTATTTTCTCAACATTGTATCATTTTATTTTCTCATTTTATTTTTATATTATTTTATTTTTCTATCTTTATATCATTTTATTTTTTCATCTTTATATCATGTTATATTGTCATTATTATATTATTTTAATTTTCTCATATTTGTATTATTTTATTTTCTCATTTTTGTATTATTTTATTTTCTCATCTTTATATCATTTTATGTTTGGATCATTTTTATTTTCTCATATTTGTATCATTTTATATTCTCATCTTTGTATCATTTAATATTCTTATCTTTATATTATTTTATTTTCTTATATTATCTCTGTATAATTTTATATTATTATTTTTATATCATTTTATTTTATCATCTTTATATTATTTTATTTTTTTATTTTATCTTTGTATCATTTTATTTTTCATCTTTGTGTCGTTTTATTTTCTCATTTTTGCGTCGTTTTATTTTCTCATCTTTGTATCTTTTTATTTTCTTATCTTTGAATTATCTTATCTTTGTATTATCTTATCTTTGTATTAATTTATTTTCTTATTTTATTTTTTGTATCATTTTATATGCTTATCTTTGTATTATTTTATTTTCTTATCTTATCTTTGTGTCAATTTATATACATATATTTATATCATTTTTTTCTCATCTTGTTTTTATATTATTTTATTTTTGTCATTGTACATTTAATTTTCTCATTTTATTTTTATATCATTTTATATTATTTTAATTTTTTATCTTTATATCATTTTATTTTCTTCTTTTTTATATTATTTTATTTTCTCATCATTTTATTTCACATTTTATTTTTGATTTTATTTACTCATGTTTACATTATTTTATTTCACATTTTAACTTTAATTTTATTTATGTATCTTTGTATCATTTTAGTTTCTTATTTTATCTTTTATTTCTCATTTTTGCTCATGTTTATATCTTTTTATTTTCTCATGTTATCTTTGTATTATTTTATATTTTTATCTTTGTGTAATTTTATCTTTTTATTATTTTATTTTCTCATTTTTGTATTATTTTATTTATTCATATTTATATTATTTTATTTTCTCATTTTTGTATCATTTTATTTTTTCATCTTTATATAATTTTATTCTTATTTTTTTATCATTTAATTTTCTCATTTTATATCATTTTATTTTCTCATCTTTATATCATTGTATTTTCTTATTTTTGTCTCATTTTATTTTTTTTTCATATTTTATCATTTTATTTTATCTTTATATCATTTTATATTTTCATCTTCATATCATGTTATATTGTCATTATTATATTATTTTAATTTTCTCATTTTTATATTATTTTATTTTCATTTTTGTATCATTTTATATTCTCATCTTTATATCATTTTATTTTTTATCTTTGT
>DAHXLG010000045.1 GCA_027371775.1 bacterium | reverse complement strand
AGATAAAAAAATAAAATCAAAGATAAAATGATAAAATAAAATGATACAAAGATAAATGAGAAAATAAAATGATACAAAGATTCTTCTAGGAGTATGCTTTTAGTGTATGCATTTGTTTTCTAGAATTATACTTTTACAGCATAATTCCAGATGCAAACGAATGCATACATTTTAAACTATTATGGGTGAAAATAAATAATACAAAGATGAGAAAATAAAAAAGATATGAAGAAAATAAAACGATATAAAAATAAGATGAGAAAATAAAAGGATATAAAAATGAAAAAATAAAATGATAGAATGATAAGAAAATAAAATAATATAAAGATAAAATAAGAAAATAAAATGATATAAAGATGAAAAAATAAAATAATATAAAGTTGAGAAAATAAAATGATATAAAGATAAGAAAATAAAAAGATATAAAGATTCTACTGACCCTTGTGGGAAAAAAATAAAATAATACAAAGATGAGAATATAAAAATGTTATAAAGATAAGAAAATAAAATAATATAAAGATGAGAAAAAATAATATAAAGATAAGAAAATAAAATGATATAAAGATAAGATAAGAAAATAAAATGATACAAAGATAAGAATCTAAAATAATATAAAGACAAAAAAATAAAATGATACAAAAATAAGATGAAAAAATAAAATGATATAAAGATGAAAAATAAATTGATATAAAAATAAAATGATACAAAGATGAGAAAATAAAATAATATAAAGATGATTAAATAAAATGATATAAAGATGAGAAAATAAAATGATACAAAGCTGAGAAAATAAAATGATATAAAAATAAGTAAATAAAATCATACATAGATAAAAAAATAAAATCAAAGATAAAATGATAAAATAAAATGATACAAAGATAAAAATAATACAAATATGAGAATATAAAATGATACAAAGATAAAATAAGAAAATAAAATGATACAAAAGATGAAAAATAAAATCATACAAAAAGAAAATGAAATGATATAAAGATAAGTACACAATATGATACAAAGATAAATAATAATATAAAGATAAGATGAAAAAATAAAAAGATACAAAGATAAAAAAATAAAATTAAAGATAAGATGAGAAAATAAAATGATATAAAAATAAGAAAATAAAATGATACAAAGATGAGAAAATAAAACGATACAAAGATGAGAAAATAAAATAATATAAAGATGAGAAAATAAAATGATATAAAGATGAGAAAATAAAATGATACAAAGATGAGAAAATAAAATGATATAAAAATAAGTAAATAAAATCATACATAGATAAAAAAATAAAATCAAAGATAAAATGATAAAATAAAATGATACAAAGATAAAAATAATACAAATATGAGAATATAAAATGATACAAAGATAAAATAAGAAAATAAAATGATACAAAAGATGAAAAATAAAATCATACAAAAAGAAAATGAAATGATATAAAGATAAGTACACAATATGATACAAAGATAAATAATAATA
>DAHXLG010000044.1 GCA_027371775.1 bacterium | reverse complement strand
AAAATGATATAAATGAGAAAATAAAATAATATAAAGATGAGAATATAAAATGATATGAATATGCTTTATATCGCTTTTTAAAGTATATTAGCTCTAAAAACATGCATTACATTGCAAATAAATATAATGCATGTTTTTAACTAAGCATAATTCTAGAAAACTAATACATACACTTTCTAGAGTGGTGTGGAAAAATAAAATAATATAAAGATGAAAAATAAAATGATATAAAGATGAGAAAATAAAATGATACATATATGGGAAAATAAAATAAGAAAATGATACAAAGATGAGAAAATAAAATGATATAAAAAAAAAGAAAATAAATGACAGCAAGATGAAAATATAAAGTAATACAAACATAAAATGAGAAAATAAAAACAATATAAAAATGTGTAAATAAAATAACTAAATGATGAAAAAATAAAATAATATAAAGATGAGAAAAATAAAATGGTAAAAAAATAAAAAGATAAAATGAGGTATAGATAATATGATAAATAAAATAATATAAAAATGATAATATAAAATAATATAAAAAAAATAAAATAATACAATGATGATAAAATAAAAATAATACATGGATAAGATGAAAAAATAAAATGATATAAAGATGAGAATATAAAATGATACAAAGATGAGAAAATAAAATAATATAAAGATGAGAATATAAAATGATAAAAAAATAAGATAAAAAAATAAAATAATATCAAATAAGAAAATAAAATGATATAAAGATGAGAATATAAAATGATATAAAGATGAGAAAATAAAATAATATAAAGATGAGAATATAAAATGATAAAAAGATAAGATAAGAAAATAAAATGATATAAAGATGAGAAAATAAAATTAAAGATAAAAATGAGAAAATAAAACAATATAAAAATGAAAAATAAAATGATATAAAGATAAAATGAGAAAATAAAAATGATACAAAGATAAGAAAATAAAATCAAAGATAAGATAAGAAAATAAAATGATATAAAGATGAAAATATCAAAAAATATAAACATAAAATAAGAAAATAAAATGATACAAAGATAAGATGAGAAAATAAAATAATACAAATATGTATAAATGACAAAAATACAAAGAGAATAAAAATGATACAAAAATAAGAAAAATAAAATGATATAAAGATAAAAAATAAAATAATATAAAAATGAGAATATAAAATAATATAAAAATGATAAAATAAAAATAATACAAAGATAATATGAGAAAATAAAATAATACAAAACAAGTATATAAAATTATACAAAAATAAACTAAGAAAATAAAATAATATAAAGATAAAATAAGAAAATAAAATAATAAGAAGATATGATACAAAGATGAAAAAATAAAATGATATAAAGATGAGAATATAAAATGATACAAAGATGAGAAAATAAAATAATATAAAGATGAGAATATAAAATGATAAAAAAATAAGATAAAAAAATAAAATAATATCAAATAAGAAAATAAAATGATATAAAGATGAGAATATAAAATGATATAAAGATGAGAAAATAAAATAATATAAAGATGAGAATATAAAATGATA
>DAHXLG010000043.1 GCA_027371775.1 bacterium | reverse complement strand
TGAAATAAAATGAAAAAATTAAACTAACGTAAGGTAAGATAAAATAAATAAAAACAAAAAACAAGATAAAATAAAAATGAGATAAAATAAAAATTGAAATAAAATAAAAATTGAAATAAAATAAAAATGAGATAAAATAAAAATGAGATAAAACAAAAATTGAGATTAAATAAAAAATTGAAGTAAAATTAAATTGAGATAAAATAAAAAGAAATAAAATAAAATTAACATAAAATAAAAAATTGAAATAAAATAAAAATGAGACAAAATAAAAAATTGAAATAAAATAAAATGAGATAAAATAAAATAAAATTGAAATAAAATAAAAATGAAATAAAATAAAATGAAATAAAATGAAATAAAATGAAATAAAATAAAAAAAGACAAAATAAAAAAATTAAAATTAAATTGAAATAAAATGAAAAAATTAAACTAACGTAAGGTAAGATAAAATAAATAAAAACAAAAAACAAGATAAAATAAAAAATAAAAAAAAACAAACTAAAATAAAATCTAAATAAAACATAAAATAAAATCAAGATAATATTAAGATAAAACAAGATAAGACAAAGTAAAATCAAGATAAAATAAAATCAAGGTAAGATATAATTAGATCGAGATAAAATAAAATCAAGATATAAAATAAAATAAAATAAAATCAAGATAAGATAAGATAAAATAAAATCAAGATTAAATAAAATTAAATCAAGGTAAGATATAATTAAATTAAGATAAGATAAAATAAAATAAAATCAAAATAAAATATAATTAAATCAAGATGAGATAAAATAAAATAAAATCGAGATGAAATAAAATCAAGGTAAGATATGATTAAATCAAAATAAAATAAAATCAAATCAAGATAAAATTAAAACAAGATAAGATAAAATAAAATCAAATCAAGATAAAATTAAATCAATGTAAGATAAAATAAAATCAAGGTAATATATAATTAAATCAAGATAAAATAAAATCAAGATAAAAATAAAATCAAGGTAAGATATAATTAAATCAAGGTAAGATAAAATAAAATCAAGGTAAAATAAAATAAAATCAAGATAAAATAAAATCAAGGTAAGATATAATTAAATCAAGATAAGATAAAATAAAATCAAGGTAAAATAAAATAAAATCAAGATAAAATAAAATCAAGATAAGATATAATTAAATCAAGAGAAAATAAAATCAAGGCAAGATATAATTAAATCAAGATAAGATAAAATAAAATTAAGAGAAAATAAAATCAAGGCAAGATATAATTAAATCAAGATAAAATAAAATAAAATCAAGATAAAACAAAAAATAAGATCAAATGAAATAAAACAAAATAAAATTGGGATAAAGTACTACAAAAATTCTAGCTTTAGAGTATTTATATAATTCAAATGTATATATATATATTTAAAATATTTACAATACTATTTTATACATATACTTTATGCTTTAGAAATGAAACAAAATAAAATAAATATAATAACATGAAATAAAATAAAATGAGATAAAATAAAATTAAGAGAAAATAAAATCAAGGCAAGATATAATTAAATCAAGATAAAATAAAATAAAATCAAGA
>DAHXLG010000042.1 GCA_027371775.1 bacterium | reverse complement strand
AGGGAATATGCTTAGTCAAAAATGAAAATATAAAATAATACAAAATAAGAAAATAAAATAATATAAAGATGAAAAAATAAAACAATATAAAGATAAGAAATAAAAAGATATAAAGATAAGATAAAAATAAAACAATATAAAGATAAGAAAATAAAATAATATAAAGATAATAAAATAAAATAATACAAAGATGAGAAAATAAAATAATATAAAGATGATAAAATAAAATGATGTTATAATGAAAATATAAAATAATACAAAGATGAGACTATAAAATGAAATAAAGATGAGACTATAAAATGATACAAAGATAAGAAAATAAAGGATATAAAAGAGAAAATAAAATAATATAAAGATAAGAAAATAAAAGATATTAAATGAAAAAATAAATGATACAAAGATGAAAAAATAAAATGATACAAAGATGATAAAATAAAATGATACAAAGATGAGAAAATAATACAAAGATAAAATATAAAATGATACAAAGACAAGAAAATAAAATGATACAAGAATAAGAAAATAAAATGATACAAAGATGATAATATAAAATGATAAAAAATAAGATGAGAAAATAAAATAGTAGAAAGATGAAAAAATAAAATAATACAAAGATAAGATAAGAAAATAAAATTATACAAAGATGAGAAAATAAAATAATATAAAGATAATAAAATAAAATAATACAAAAATGAGAAAATAAAATGATGTAAAAGATAGGAAAATAAAACGATACAAAGATAAAAAAACTAAAATGATAAAAAAATGAGAAAATAAAATAATATAAAAATGAAAAATAAAATGATATAAAGATTAAATGAGAAAATAAAACGATACAAAGATGAGAAAATAAAATGATAAAAATGAGAATAAAATAAGAAAATAAAATAATACAAAAATGAGAAAATAAAATGACACAACAATAAAAAATAAAAAGATGCTACGATGAGAAAATAAAATGATATAAAGATAAGAAAATAAAATGATATAAAAATGAAAATATAAAATAATACAAAATAAGAAAATAAAATAATATAAAGATGAAAAAATAAAACAATATAAAGATAAGAAATAAAAAGATATAAAGATAAGATAAAAATAAAACAATATAAAGATAAGAAAATAAAATAATATAAAGATAATAAAATAAAAGAATACGAAGATGAGAAAATAAAATGATATAAATATTAAATAGGAAAATAAAATAATACAAAAATGAAAAATAAAATGATATAAAAATAAAAATATAAAATAATACAAAAATAAGAAAATAAAATGATATAAAAATGAAAAAACAAACAATATAAAAATAAAAATAAAATAATACAAAGCTGAGAAAATAAAATAATATAAAGATAAAATAAAAAATAAAATTATACAAAGATAATAAAATAAAATAATACAAAAATGAGAATATAAAATGATATAAAGATAAAATGAGAAAATAAAATAATACAAAGATAATAATATAAAATAATACAAAGATAAAATAATATAAAGATGAGAATAAAATGATACAAATATGAGATAAGAAAATAAAATAATGTAAAAATGAGAAAATAAAATAATATAAAGATGATAATATAAA
>DAHXLG010000041.1 GCA_027371775.1 bacterium | reverse complement strand
ACACAAAGATGAGAAAATAAAAGAATACAAATATGAAAAATAAAATGATACAAAGATGAAAAAAAATGATACAAAGATTAGAAAATAAAAAGATATAAAGATTAGAAAATAAAATGATACAAAGATTAGAAAATAAAAAAATATGAAGATTAGAAAATAAAAAGATACAAAGATTAGAAAATAAAAATGATACAAAGATGAGAAAAAATGATACAAATATTAGAAAATAAAAGATATAAAGATTAGAAAATAAAAACAATACAAAAATGAGAAAATAAAATGATACAAAGATGAGAAAATAAAATGATATAAAGATAAGAATACAAAATAATACAAATATGAAAAATAAAATGATACAAAGATTCTAGTGCACGAAGTGCACTGACCTTTATGGGAGAATATAAAACGATACAAAGATTCTAGTGCACGAAGTGCTTTTAGTGTATGCATTAGTTTTCTAGCTAAACCCTTGTGAAGAAAATAAAATAATATAAAGATCAGAAAATAAAATGATACAAAGATGAAAAAATAAAATGATACAACGATGATAAAATAAAATGATACAAAGATGAAAAAATAAAATGATACAAAAATGAAAAAATAAAATTATACGATGATGAGAATATAAAATAAGAAAATAAAACAATACAAAATAAGATAAGAAAATAAAATGATACAAATATTAAATGAAATGATAAAAGATGAGAAAATAAAATAATATAAAAATATGAAACTAAAATAATACAAAGATGAAAAATAAAATGATATAAAGATAAAATAGGAAAATAAAAAGGTACAAAAATGAGAAATTAAAATAATACAAAGATAAGAAAATAAAATAATATAAAGATAAAATAAATAATACAAAGATAAGAATAAAATGATATAATGAGAAAATAAAATCAAAGATGAGAAAATAAAAAGATACAAAGATTCTATTGCACTGTCAGGGAATATGCATTACATTGCATAGCAATGTAATGCATATTCCTAGAAGACCTTGTGGGAGAAAATAAAATAATATAAAGATGAGAAAATAAAACGATACAAAGATAAGATGAGAAAATAAAATAATATAAAGATGAGAAAATAAAACAATATAAAGATAAGATGAGAAAATAAAAAGATATAAAGATTAGAAAATAAAATGATATAAAGATAAGAAAATAAAATGATATAAAAGATGAAAAATAAAATGATACAAATATTAAATGAAATGATAAAAGATGAGAAAATAAAATAATATAAAAATAATAAAATAAAATGATACAAAGATGAGAATATAAAATGATATAAAGATAAAATAAGAAAATAAAATGATACAAAGATAAAAAAATAAAAAGATAGAAAGATGAGTACATAATATAATAAAAAAAAAATAATAATACAAAGATTAAATGAGAATATAAAATGATACAAAAAATGAAAAAATGATATAAAGACAAAATGAAATGATAAAAGATGAGAAAATAAAACTATATAAAGATGAGTCTATAATATAAAACAAAGATAAATAATAATACAAAGATAAGAAAATAAAATAATATAAAGATAAAATAAATAATACAAAGATAAGAATATAAAATAATATAAAGATAAAAAAATTA
>DAHXLG010000040.1 GCA_027371775.1 bacterium | reverse complement strand
TATTTTTGTATCATTTTATTTTCTCATTTTATCTTTATATCAGTTTATATTATCATCTTTATATTATTTTATTTTCTTATTTTTGTATTATTTTATTTTACCTTTATATTATTTCATTATCTTTGTATCATTTTATTTATATTTATATTATCTTATCTTTATATTATTTTATTTTCTTATTTTATCTTTGTATCATTTATTTTCTTATTTTATTTTTGTATCATTTTATTTTCTCATTTTATCTTTATATCAGTTTATATTATCATCTTTATATTATTTTATTTTCTCATTTTTACATTATTTTATTTTCTTATCTCATATTTGTATCATTTTATTTTCTTATCTTATCTTTATATCATTTTATTTTTTCATTTTTATGTTATTTAATTTTTCCATCTTTGTATCATTTTATTTTTCATCTTTGTATTATTTTATATTCTTATCTTTATATTCTTTTGTTTTCTCATCTTTATATTATTTTATTTTCTCATCTTATCTTTGATTTTATTTATATCATTTCATTTTCTTATCTTTGTATCGTTTTATTTTCTTATTTTGTATTTTTTTTTATTTTTCATCTTTGTATCATTTTATTTTTTCATTTTTGTATTATTTTATTTTTTTTATCTTTCTATCATTTTATTTTCTTATTTTATCTTTATATCTTTTTATTTTCTCATTTTTGTATCTTTTTATTTTCTCCCACAAGGTACAGAGTAGTTAGTGTATACATTAGTTTGCTAGTCAGCATGCTTAGTCTAAAATATGCATTACATTGCGGTGTAAACTAATACATACACTAAAAATCACTTCATGCACTAGAATCTTTGTATCATTTTATTTTCTCAGTTTTATATTATTTTATTTTCTTATCTTTGTATCGTTTTATTTTCTTATTTTATCTTTCTATCATTTTATTTTCTCATTTTATCTTTGTATTATTTTATATTTTTATTTTTATATCATTTTATTTTCTCATCTTTGTATCATTTTATTTTCTCATTTTATCTTTTGTATCGGTTTTGTTTTCATCTTTATATTATTTTATTTTCTCATTTTTATATTATTTTATTTTCTTCTACAAGGCTTAGTGCACTAGAATATTTGTATCATTTAATTTCTACATCTTTGTATCGTTTTATTTTCTCATTCTTTGTATCATTTTATTTTTTTATTTTATTTTTATATTATTTTATTTTTTATCTTTATATCATTTTATTTTCTCATCTTCGTATCTTTTTATTTTTTCATTTTTGTATTATTTCATTTACACATCTTTATATCGTTTTATTTTCTCATTTTATTTCTTATCTTTATATCATTTTATATTTTTATCTTTCTATCATTTTATTTTCTTATTTTATATTTCTTTCATTTTATTTTCTTATTTTTGTATTATTTTATTTTCTCATTTTATCTTTTGTATCGGTTTTGTTTTCATCTTTATATTATTTTATTTTCTCATTTTTATATTATTTTATTTTTTATCTTTATATCATTTTATATACTTATCTTTGTATCATTTTTATTTTCTCATCTTTGTATTATTTTTATTTTCTCATTTTATCTTTGTATCGTTTTATTTTCCTATCTTTTACATCATTTTATTTTTTCA